>CACZNO010000080.1 GCA_902782505.1 uncultured Erysipelotrichaceae bacterium
ACAGATGTTCTGCGGAGTGAAGTGCGCTTTCCGCATTTTCTGGATCGCCACGTCGCACTTCTCGAAAGGCATGTAGGTGGAGTAGGGCACATCGCGGTCCGCGTTGAAACGGAAGACATTGTTTTCCTGCAGGGTGTCGATAAAGGTTCTGGTCAACTCAAAACGCGTGAACAGTAAATTCGCGAACGCTTCCTCGGTGATGTCGATCACCGGTCGTAACTGTAAGGCTTCTTCGTCCACCGGGCGGTAGGTATACGCGTCGATGTACTGTTTGGTTTCCGCTTTCTCCATGGAAACCGCCGCGCAGCAGGTATAGAAATCCAACAGATCCAGTGCGTCTTCCCGCACGTCCTTGAGTTCTTCGGCGACGGCGTCATGCCATACGGAAACCAAGCGTGCGGATTCCTGTTCCTTCAAGGCGTCGCGGATAAAAAGACGATAGGTAAACGCCGCGTAATTCAGCACGTTCTTTTTGGATTGGTAGCCGCGGAAGGGAAAGTCTTCCAGCGACATTTCCAGCAGTTTCAGGGAAATCGACGGGAAGATCACGGTCAGTCTTTCCAGGTATTCGAAATGTCCGTTCTCCGCGGCTTTTTTGATTAAGGCCGAAAGCGGATAGGGAACGGGAACGCTGATGGAATGGGTGTAATTATAGGCGAGGATCTCCGGCATGGAGATCTTCAGCGGAGAATTCAGGTAACGGTAGTAGAAATACGCCGCGATGTGTTCCCCGGTAAAATAGTCAGAGTGTAAGAGTTCCCGGCAGGCAGTCTGATAGAGCTGCATATCCTTTGCGGAATACAAAGCCTCGGGGACTTTTTTCAGGATTTGGATCAAGGCCTTATTGTTGCGCTGGTAAAGCGCCGCTGCCGTGCGGTAGGCCAGCTGGATGGACCGGGTGTCTTTTGAAAGATGCCCGCGGTAGAGATAGCGGGTGAGCGGGGCATAGAAAAGGGTTTCCTGTTCCTTGGTGAAAACACGCTTGACATTGCGGAAGGTGATCAGAGCTGCGAAACAGTTTTCCGGGATGACGGCGCAAAGAAAACGCAGCGCTTCTTCCGTGCCTTCTTTCTTGATGATTTCACTGCATCGGAAAAAACATTGGAATGCTGCCTTTTCCGGGTCATTCTCAAGCAAAGTATTCATGCACAACCTGTTTCAGTCTTTCGTCATGACAGCTTTCCATAAAGTACATTTGATAGGTCAGACTGCTGAAAGAGACCCGCTCATTATCTTCCGGCTGCAGGATACCCATGTCCAACGCCAGATTCAGACAGGATAACGAGTCGGGGTGGGTGAACCCCTTGAGCCGGTTGATTGCGGCAATGATCTCTAACGCCGCTTCCCTGGACAATTGATCCCGGCCGGATACGGCGAGGGCCTGCAGGTAGTACGGAAGATATTCCATGTTCGGATCCTTTTTCAGATCCTGTTCGCGTTCAAACAAAAGCTTCAGATACACTTCGGTCGGATTCAACGGAATGGTGCGTTCTTTCCGGACCGCTTCAATGAAGTGCATCAGCGCTAACGGGGTTTTCATGGGCCGGTAGGTTTCCGGATTCTCCGCAGCGTCTTTGCGGATGAGTTCCGTGATTTCCGCATCATCGCAGTTTTTTTCCATGAAATCCAGCTTCTTTTCCAGGGACAGCGGTGAAATCATGTAGTTTTTGGCCTTCGTTAAGACCGGAATCGTATTTTTCGCGATGTTGCGGTCGGAAAGAATGATTTTCAGTTTCCGGTTCTGTAAGGCCATCGCGTCGATTTCCCCGGCCAAAGACCGTTTCAAGGGAGTATCCAGAATTTCGTTGTAGCCATCCAGAAGGAAGATGATCTCGTTATGGCTGATGAGTTCGTTGGCCTGTTTCAGCGTGATTTCGAGTTCTTCCGCGACCTTGTTTGAAAGGATTTTCTTTCCCGGTTTGACGTCGTTGAGCGCGATGAAAACCGGGATCTTCCCGCCGGGGTGTTCCTTTAAGCGGCAGGCCTGAATATATTCGATCCGTTTGAGAGCGGTGGTCTTGCCGGTGCCGGCTTCCCCGATCAGTTTGATGTTGGAAACGGAAGAGGTAAGGATCTCTTCTACGCTGACGTCGTTTTGGACGCTGTCTTTGGTATTCCAGGCGATGTCCACATAGGTGAAATCCTGCGTCCATGTTTCATAGTCCCGAATGATTTTTTCGCAATACGCCTTGCGGTTCAGGTAGGTGCTGCGCTGCAGTTCCTTCTCTTTTTCAAACAGGGCGTTTCTGTATTCATAAGCCAGATCGAGATAACAGACCAAAGCGTCCGCAATGACTTCCTCGATTCTTTTCTGGGTAACAGGTTTATCGGTGAGGGGGTCGATGGGATTGGATTGATGGGTGAAGACGTTGCGGAACCGGTAGGTCATCAAATATTCTTTCTTGTATCCATCGTTAAGATGGTCGTAGGGATTCTCAGAGCTTACGGCGATGCCGGGCGTCTTTTGATATGTCGTTTTCAACAGTTCCTGGTAGCTCACGCTGTCCGCGGACGTGATTTCTTCCGCGGAAATCTCATAGGCCGGATTATGGGTGATATTGTAGAGGGCCTTCATGAAGATTTCAATGATATTGAAATTCTGAAGATAGTAGATCCGGTCGTATTCCGGCGTATCGGCCATGGTTTTGAGGCGCTGTTCAAAATTGATGATGGTCTGATCAAGACGGTAAAAACACTCCAGGGCTTTTACGGAGTCGTCAAACCGGTCCATATCATAGCGTTCCTCGACACGGCCGCGGATAAAGCGAATGTATTTTTCTTCCAGCATACTATAGTACCTCGAAACTGATTATACCATGCGCCGAAGGATTCCGAAACCGTCAATTCCAGGCGCAAAACGGCGGATATGCACCATAAATGTCTCATGAAAAATGGCCTTCCGGGCGTAGAATCATGCCGGGTAGGGAAAGAAGAAAAAACCGGAAAATTTTCCGTGCAAATAGGGTGCACAAGAGCGGAAACGGTGGTATTATGTTCATGGTTGAAATTTCAACTATTCTTGATTATGGCTGAAAAACACACGTTGATGTTAAATAACAGTATTCTCTACCGCTGTTCCAGCAAGTTCTGTACGAAGGAACTGGAAAAGTATGATTTAAACGTGACTCCGCTTCTGACCCTGATCGCGATCCACGAAAACGAGGGAATCGGGATGCAGGAACTGGCGAAAACCGGCAGTTATGACAAAGGCACGGTCACGAAAGTCATTCAGAAACTGGAGGAACAGGGGTACGTCCGGATCGAGGAAAATCCCGAGAACCGGCGGGAGAAGAAATTGTACACCACGGAAAAACTCCGGCTGATCATCGGGGATATCTACATGAAGCGCCAGGAATGGTGGGAGAAACTCACCCGGGGCATGTCGAACGAAGAAATCGAAACCTTCGAACGTCTTTCGGAAAAAGTCGCGGTCAACGCCCGCAACTACGCCGAGGAGATGCCTTCGGGGATCCGGATCTTCGGATTGCAGAAACTGACGCTGCTGGATTTCCCGGGAACTACCGGAGCGACGGTGTTTGTCGGAGGGTGCAATCTGCGCTGTCCGTTCTGCCATAACCGCGACCTGGTTTTCTTAAATGAAAACGCGGTGCCGATTCCCGAGGAAGACGTCATGGATTACCTCGAGAAACGGAAGAATCTGCTGGACGGAGTCTGTGTCAGCGGCGGGGAGCCGCTATTGCAGGCAGGGCTGGAAGACTTCTTCCGGAAGGTCAAGGATCTCGGATACCGCACCAAGCTCGATACCAACGGAATTCTTCATGAGAAACTGAAGGATCTGGTGGAAAAAGGGCTGGTCGATTATGTCGCGATGGATGTCAAGAACTGCCTGGCGAAATACGGAGAGACATCCGGTATTCCGGACTTCTCCGTAGATTCCGTCAAAAAGAGCATTGCCTATCTGAAGGAAGGGCATGTCGACTACGAATTCCGTACGACGGTCGTCAAGGAATTCCACACCGAAGAGGACATGGAGGAGATCGGGAAGCTGCTGGAAGGCGCGAAGGCGTATTACCTGCAGAAATTCCGGGATCACGGAAGCTGTATCCGGGAAGGACTCCATGCGCCGGAAGATGAAGAACTGGATAAGTATTTAAGAATTGTACAGAAGTATATACCGAACGCGGGATTAAGATAGAACACACACAAAGGGGAGGAAATGTTATGTATCAGGTTTTAAAACGCGATAAATCCATCGTACCGTTCAATATTCTCAAGATTGCCGACGCCATCAAAAAAGCGTTCGACGCGGAAAAAGTCAACTACGAAGAAAGCACCATCAATCTTCTGGCTTTGAGCGTTACGGCGGATTACCAGCCGAAGATCAAGGACGACTTGATCGCGGTCGAAGACATTCAGGACAGCGTGGAAAAGATTCTTTCCAACGCGGGTTACGCCAACGTCGCCAAGGCGTACATTTTATACCGTAAACAGCGTGAAAAGGTCCGTAACGTAGGCAAGACCACGCTGGATTATAAAGCTCTGGTAGACAGCTATTTGAAAGTTATGGACTGGCGTGTAAAGGAAAACTCGACCGTTACCTATTCGGTAGGCGGCTTGATCCTGAACAACTCCGGCGCCATTACGGCGAACTACTGGCTCTCCGAAGTATATGACAAGGAAATCGCGGAAGCGCACCGCAACTGTGACTTCCATCTGCACGATTTGTCGATGCTGACGGGTTATTGCGCAGGATGGTCCCTCAAACAGCTGATTCAGGAAGGCTTGGGCGGCGTTCCGGGTAAGATCAATTCCAAACCGGCGAAGCACCTGGCGACCCTTTGCAACCAGATGGTCAACTTCTTAGGCATCATGCAGAACGAATGGGCCGGCGCGCAGGCATTCTCCTCGTTTGATACCTACCTGGCTCCGTTTGTAAAAGCGGACAACCTGACCTACGATGAAACCAAAAAGTGCATTGAATCCTTTGTGTACGGCGTCAACACTCCGTCCCGCTGGGGCACGCAGGCACCGTTCTCCAACATCACGCTGGACTGGACGGTTCCGGCAGACTTGGCGGAACAGCAGGCCATCGTCGGCGGCAAGGAAATGGACTTCAAGTACAAGGACTGCAAGAAGGAAATGGATATGGTCAACAAAGCCTTCATCGAAGTCATGATCGAAGGCGACGCGAACGGAAGAGGATTCCAGTATCCGATCCCGACGTATTCCATTACCCGCGACTTTGACTGGTCCGAGACCGAAAACAACAAGCTCTTATTCGAAATGACCGCGAAGTACGGCACTCCGTATTTCTCCAACTACGTCAATTCGGATATGCAGCCCAGCGACGTCCGTTCGATGTGCTGCCGGTTACGCCTTGACCTGCGTGAACTTCGCAAGAAGTCCGGCGGATTCTTCGGATCGGGCGAATCGACCGGTTCGATCGGCGTAGTCACGATCAATATGCCGCGTCTGGCGTATCTCTCCAAGACGCCGGAAGAATTCTATGAAAAACTGGATCATCTGATGGATGTCGCCGCGAGATCCTTAAAGATCAAGCGTGACGTTGTGTCCAAACTGCTGGATGAAGGATTATATCCGTATACCAAGAGATACCTGGGCACCTTCAACAACCACTTCAGCACGATCGGTTTGGTCGGCATGAACGAAGTCGGCCTGAACGCGGCGTGGTTAGGCAAGGATCTGACCCATCCGGAAACGGTGGCGTTTGTCCGCGATACCCTGAACCACATGCGTGAACGCTTAGTCATGTACCAGGAAAAATACGGGGATCTTTACAACCTTGAAGCGACCCCGGCGGAATCCACCGCGTATCGCTTGGCGAAGAAAGACCACGAATTATATCCGGACATGAAGATGGCTTCCGACCGCGAGAGCACCCCGTATTACACGAACTCTTCGCACTTACCGGTAGGCTATACGGAAGACGTCTTCTCGGCGCTGGATATCCAGGACGAATTACAGACCCTGTACACCTCCGGAACGGTATTCCACACCTTCTTAGGCGAACGGATGCCGGACTGGAAAGCCGCAGCGTCGTTAGTGCGCAAGATCGCGGATAACTACCGCTTGCCGTATTATACGATGAGCCCGACGTACTCCGTGTGCGTGAACCACGGGTACATCACCGGCGAACAGTATGTCTGCCCGATCTGCGGAAGAGAGACCGAAGTCTACAGCCGTATTACGGGTTACTACCGTCCGGTCAAGAACTGGAACGCCGGCAAGACCCAGGAATTCAAGGAACGCCGCACCTACAACATCGGTAATTCCATCCTGAAGGGCAAGGAATTCCGTGAAGAAAAGGAACGCGAGACGGCGAAGGCTCCGGAAGTAACGGCTGACGCTCCGGCAGCGGAAAACGGAAGAATCCTTCTGTTCACCACCAAGACCTGCCCCAACTGCAAGATCGTGAAGAAACAGCTCGAAACCGCGAACATCGACTATGAACTGATGGATGCGGACGAACACCGCGATCTGGTTCGCAAGTATCACATCATGCAGGCGCCGACTCTGGTTGTAGAAGACGGAAACGAACCGCAGATCTACAGCTCGATCGTCAACGTTCAGAAGTACATCTACTCGCGCAAGTCCAAGAACTAACATCGATAAACCTCCCCTGAACGAGGAGGTTTTCTGCATCAGGAGGAAAGAATATGCTGTTTGTCGAATATGCGAAATGCGGCACCTGCCGCAAGGCCAAGAAGTGGCTGGACGCGCACGGTTTTGAATACGAAGACCGCCCGATCAAGGAAGAAAACCCGACGGAGGAAGAATTGCGCGCCTGGTCGAAACTTTCCGGTATTTCTCCGCGGAAAATGTTCAATACCAGCGGAATGCTGTACCGTGAGATGGGACTGAAGGAAAAACTGGCTTCCATGCCGGAGGACGAAATGTTCGCGCTTCTGGCGACGGACGGAATGCTGGTAAAACGCCCGGTTCTGGTATCGGGGAATACGGTATTTTTCGGCTTTAAGGAAAACGAATGGGAAGGAAAACTCACACGATGAAAAAAGCGATTCTGTTTGACATGGACAATACCCTGATTGACAGGGAAAAAGCGATGCGTATTGCGTACCGGGATCAGGTGAAACTCTTTTATCCGGACGATGAGGCAAAACAGGAAGAGATGTACGGTTATCTTTTGGAGATCGACGATCACGGACAGATGCCTCCCTTGCGGCGTTACCAATACGCCCG
>CACZNO010000081.1 GCA_902782505.1 uncultured Erysipelotrichaceae bacterium
AGATCCGGTTTGAGTTCTGTCAGGTTGATTACTCTGGAAACCACGGAGCGCACTCCCCGGCGCTGCAGTTTTACCGGATCGGGTTTCAGATAGCGTCCCAGCGCGTTCAGATCCGTATGGATCAGTAACGTTCCGTGATGGTACGACGCCCCGGCGTGATGATAGTAGGCGTTTCCGGAAAACTTCCGGCCGTTCGCGAGAAGATCGTTGCGGCCGGAAAACTCCGATTCGATCCCTTCGTACGCCAGCGCTTTGCGGATTACTTCCGTCTGGCGGCGTTCATCGTAAATATCATCCCGGGCAAGAAAGGTGAAGCACTGGTTTCCCGCGTCATGATAGACCGCGCCCCCTCCGGACGCGCGCCGCACCAGAATCACGCCGTCTTTTTTCATGGCCGGAAGATCGCATTCACGCCGTACGTTCTGGTTACGTCCAATAACGACCGTGTGATCGTTCTGCCAGAGATACAGGACGAGTTCTCCTTCTTCCAGTTCCTCGAAAAGAGCGCTCTCTGCCGCAAGATTACGTCGGGGATCTCTCCCCGACGTTTCATAGACTGTAAGTTTTTTAACCTTCGAAATCATATTTGACTTTCGGGTGACGTGCCGCGCCGACTTCGTCCGGTCTTCCGATCGGGGAACGGTGCGGAGCGTTATGGAGATATTCCGGATCTTCGTACGCTTTACGGTAAATCTCCAGGTACGCTGCGGCAGCCTTGTCGAGGGTTTCCTTCGACTCGGTTTCCGTCGGCTCGATCATTAAGGCTTCATGGACGTTGATCGGGAAGTACATCGTGGGCGGGTGCATATCGTAATCCTGGAGAGCTTTCGCGACATCCAGTGCGCTGACGCCGGTTTCTTTCTTCAAACGTTCCAGCGTCAGGACAAATTCGTGCATGCACGTGCCTTTGCGGAATACATCGTAGGTGTCTTCCAGAAGGCTCTTGATGTAGTTGGCGTTTAAGACCGCGTTCTTCGCGACTTCCGGAATGCCTTCCTTCCCCAGCGTCAAAACATAGGTCAGAGCTTTGATCATGACTAAGAAATTGCCGTGGAACGAACGGACTTTGCCGATCGATTCCGGTTTTTCTTCCGTATAACGGTACACATCCCCGTCTTTCACGACTCTTCTTCCCGGCAGATAATCGGCGAGAAGAGCCTTGCAGCCGACCGGTCCGCTTCCCGGGCCTCCGCCTCCGTGCGGGGTCGAGAACGATTTGTGCAGGTTCAGGTGGATGCAGTCAAATCCCATGTCTCCCGGACGGGCAATGCCCATGACCGGATTCAGGTTTGCGCCGTCGTAATAGCACAGGCCTCCCGCTTTATGCACGATGCGGGTGATATCGAGAATGTTCTTATCGAAAATGCCCAGGGTGTTCGGATTCGTCAGCATCAATCCGGCCGTGTGTTCGCCGCATACCGCTTCGAGTTTTTCCAGATCCACGCATCCGTCTTCCGCCGAGGCGATATTGATGACCTTGAAGCCGCACATCGAAGAGCTCGCCGGATTGGTTCCGTGTGCCGTGTCCGGTACGATGATTTCGTTACGTTCGGGATGGCCCGTGAGTTCATGGTATCTCTTGATCAGCATTAACCCGGTCAATTCCCCGTGTGCCCCGGCTGCCGGTTCAAACGTCATCGCGTCCATTCCCGTGATCTCCGTGAAATATTTCTCCGCCAGATAGATCGCCTTCAGGCATCCCTGCGCGTTTTCCTGGGTCGGATGAATCTTCGCGAAGCCTTCCAGTCCCGCGATTTCCTCGTTGATCTTGGGGTTGTATTTCATTGTGCAGGAACCTAACGGATAGAATCCGTCGTTGACGCCGAAGGTCTGTCCTGCCAGTTCCGTATAGTGACGGCTGAGATCGGTTTCCGACAATTCCGGTAACCGCAAAGGCGCGGTTCTGGTTTCTTCCGGTTTTCTTTCCGGCACGTCGCATGCCGGAAGAATCGTACAATGACGTCCGGGAACGCTGCGTTCAAATACGGTTTTCATTTCTGTACCTCCCGGACCAGTTCATCCATTTCTTCTTTTGTGTTGAGTTCCGTCGCGCACCATAAGATGCCCTTATCGACGATTTCCCCGCCCAGGATCCCCTTCCGGTCCAGTTTTTCCAGAAGAGCTTTGGGATCTTCGCATTCCGTCACGAATTCCATGAAGAAATCACCGGCGTATTTCCGCGGATATCCTGCCTTTTCGAGTTCGTCCGCCAGATAATGCGCTTTCGCGTAACACTGCGACGCGGCTTCCTTCATTCCTTTAGGTCCCATCGCGCTTAGATAGACCGACGCGGTCATAGCGCATAACGCCTCGTTCGAACAGATGTTCGAGGAAGCTTTTTCACGGCGGATGTGCTGTTCGCGGGCCTGCAGGGTCAGCACGTAAGCCTTTCTTCCGTCATGGTCGGTCGTTTCGCCGACAATTCTTCCGGGCAGCTGGCGCATCATTTTATCGGTGGCAGCCATGAATCCCAGATACGGTCCGCCATAGGATACGGGCATGCCTAACGGCTGTCCTTCGCCGACCGCGATATCCGCGCCGTATTCACGCGCGCTTGGTAATACGCAGGCCGCAAACGGTTCCACCGCCAAAATGTATTTCATGTTCGCATTATGCGTGATCTCACCGATTTCCTTCGCGTCTTCAATCAATCCGTAGTAGTTCGGCTGGGCGATCAATACGCAGGCGCCGCTCTTTCCTTCCAAGAAGCGCGCATCCGTCTTTCCGTCCTTCAGAGGAATCTCCACGACTTCTCTGCCGTTTGCCCAGGCATACGTCTTTACGACTTTCATGGTATCGGGATGAACGGCTTTCGAAATGTAGATGGTGTTGTTTTTGGGATTGCGGCACATGACGGTCGCTTCCGCCGCGGCCACTGCCCCGTCGTACACCGACGCGTTGGAAACGTCCATTCCCGTCAGTTCGCAGATCATCGTCTGGTATTCGAAAATGGATTGTAAAACGCCCTGGGAGATCTCCGCCTGGTACGGTGTATACGCCGTGACGAATTCTTCCTTGGAAACAACGCTTTTCACAATGGCGGGAATGTAATGGGAATAGGCACCGGCTCCGCGGAATACCGAACGGTAGACCTTGTTGTCTTCCGCCAGGGCACGCATAAAGCGGCTAACTTCCAGTTCCGATTTTCCCGACGGCAGATGCAGTTCCTTCGCGAGTTTTACTTCCGCCGGAACATCCGCGTACAGTTCATCGAACGATGAGAAGCCGGCCTTTTCCAGCATTTCCTTCCGCTGTTGTTCGGTAGAAGGAATATAACTTCCCATGTTAATGCGCCTCTTCTTCCACGACTTTTTCGTATTCTTCCGCACTCAGAAGGCCTTCAAAGTCTTCCACATCCGTTAAGCGGAACAGCCACGCTCCGTAAGGATCTTCGTTGATCTTTTCCGGCGCGTCCAGAAGTTCTTCGTTGACTTCCGCGACCTTGCCGCTGACCGGACTGAAGATATCCGAAACGGCCTTGACGGATTCCACGTCGCAGATCGCTTCGTCCTTGACCGCGTCCGCGTCAATTTCCGGCAGATTCACAAAGACCAGATCGCCTAAGGAATCCTGGGCGTAATCGGTGATGCCGACTTCGCATTCATGTTCGCCGGTGATTTTGACCCATTCATGGGACTTCGAGTACTTAAGTTCTAACGGTGTTTTCATAATTATTTCTCCCTCTTATAAAATGGTAACGCGGTGATTTCGCCTTCCACGCGCTTTCCGCGAATATCAACTTCCACAATCGTTCCCGCCGGATATTCCTCATCGACCAACGCCATCGCGTACGCACCCTTGAGATACGGCAAATGCGTTCCCGACGTCGTATGCCCGATCAGCTTTCCGTCCTTGTAGACGTCCAGATGTTCCCGCGCGATGCCTCTGCCGATCATTTTGATGCCGACGCGGTGACGGTTTTTCCGGTTCAGAATACCTTCTCTTCCGATGAAGTCCTTGTGCAGCTTCACACCGAAATCCAACCCGGTTTCCAGCGGGCTGACGGTTTCATCCATTTCATGTCCGTATAACGGCATTCCCGCTTCAAGACGCAGGGTATCTCTGGCTCCCAGTCCGCAGGGCACCACACGTTCATCCTTCAAAAATTCCCGGTAGAGTTCCGTAACGTCTTCCTTCCGGCAATAAACTTCAAACCCGTATTCCCCGGTATACCCGGTCTGGGACACCATGACATTCTTTCCGAGAATCGTCGTCTCGATGAAACTGTAATATTTCTTGGGAAGCTCCGTGTACTTTCCGAGCACTTCCCCGGATAACGGTCCCTGAATCGCCAATTGCGCCACATCCTCGGAAATATCCTTGAATTCCACGTCTCCGAAGAGATGTTCCTTCATCCACGCCGCGTCCTTGATGCGGTTCCCCGCGTTGACAACCGCGAGATACGAATCCTCACCCAACCGGTATACGATCAAATCATCCACGCAGCCCCCGTCTTCGTAGCACATGACGGAATAACGGATCCTGCCGATCGGCAGGCTCGTGAAATCGTTGGTCAGCACATAGTTCAGATTCGCCAGCGCGTCTTTGCCCTTATACAGGATCTCTCCCATATGGGAAACGTCAAAGATCCCGACTCCGGTGCGCACCGCCATGTGTTCCGCGATGACCCCGGTCGGGTACTGCACAGGTAAAAGATAGCCTCCGAACTCGACGATTTTGCCGTGTAAAGAGACATGTTCGTCATAAAGCGGCGTCTTGAATGCCATAGATTATGTTCCTCCTTTATGCTTCAGAACTTCTGTTTCTATTTTACTTCATTCCGCCCCTTTTATGAATGACCTTTCAATAAAAAAGAGACTTTCGTCTCTTTAGGGTTTCAAATTCTTCGGTTTCAGTACAATCGTCTGATGCGGCAGTTTTCCGTTGATCAAAACCGAACTGTCTTCGTAGAACCGCAGGTCGGACGCGAAATCCGTCGCCCAATCCCGAAGATCCGCCAGTTTGTCAAACCCGAATCCCGCCTTGTCGTCGCGGTAGTGCATCGGAATCACGACCCACGGGGATACTTCGGCAATCAGTTTCTTGGCTTCCTCCGCGTCGATCGTATAATACCCTCCGACCGGCACCAGAAGACAATCCAGCCCGCGCAATAAATCGAGTTCTTCGCGGTTCAGCTCACACCCGAGATCTCCCAGATGCGCCAGTTTCAATGTCCCGGCTTCCAGTACGAAGATCGTGTTCTTTCCGCGCTTAGCTCCCTTGACTTCATCGTGATACGTCTCAATGCGGGTGATTTTGAACGGATTCTCCTTCCCTTCGCGCAGCGTCACGTTATCCCGCGCGTTATGGTCAAAGTGCTCGTGCGAGCACAATACGAGATCCGCTTCTTCCCGGACATTGTCCAGCCCCGGGATCGCTCCGTCTTCATAGGGATCAATCACGATCACGTAGCCGTCTTTTTCGATTTTGAAACAGGAATGCCCGATCCAGGTGACCTTCATCTCATCGGTCAAGGGTTCCTCCGCCAGTTTCGCCTCTTCCGGCGAAGCGAGTTCAAAAACATACTTCTGGGCGATGTCCGGGAAAAGCCAGTGATTGACTTCTTTTTCGAATTCGGTCTTCTTCCGGATCCAGGTTTTCCCGTCCGCGTAAATCGCGGTATACACCATGTATTCTTCCTTCGTGTCCGCATCATATGCCGTACCTTCGATCCGGTACAGATACCGCGGCGTCTTCGGATTCACATATTCTCTTTTGAAACGGCGCACAATGTCGCCCGGTTTGAAATTCCGTCCCATAATGCCTCCTGTGGGTTCTCTATGACAGTATTATACATGGAAGGTTCTTCCCCATTTTGAAATTTTCATGAAACTTCGTGACGCATTCAAAAACCCGGCACTTCTTTTCGCCGGGTTTTGAATCAGTCTACACAGGCACCGCCGGTGATGTTGAGGGACTGACCGGTCATATAGGCGGATTCGTCGCTCAGAAGGAATTTCACCAGTTTCGTGACATCTTCCAGCTGCCCGATCCGGCCTAGGGGAATATTCCGTGCGAACCGGGGCATAACTTCCTCCACCGTGATTTGGCGTTTTCTTGCGTAATCCGCGATCTGCGCTTCCCACATCGGAGTATAGACAACTCCCGGGCATACACAGTTGACGCGGATGTTGTCAGGGGCGAGTTCCAGCGCCAAAGACTGCGTGAACCCCCGCACCGCGAATTTGGAAGCGACATAGGCCTGATAATGCGTCGTGGCTTTCTTGCCGGACTGGCTCGAGAAATTGAGAATGTTTCCATGGCCTTGTTTCTTCATATGCGGTACGACCGCCTGGCACATCAGAAACGGTCCCTTGACGTTGATGTCCATCGTCTTATCCCAGATTTCTTCGGTGTGTTCCAGAAACGGCAGGATTCTCGAATATCCGGCGCAGTTGACCAGGAAATCAATGGTTCCGTAGTCTTCCGCGATTTTCGCGACCGCGCGGTCTACCGATTCCTTGGAAGTCACATCCAGAGCGTATACATCCGCGTTCCCGCCGTTTTGGAAGATGATCCGGCGGGTGTTTTCCGCTTTTTCTTCAAACAGATCCGCCAGTGCGACACGCGCGCCTTCCTTAGCCAGCATTTCTGCGACAGCCTGCCCGATTCCGCTTCCGGCACCGGTGACAATGGCCGTTTTTCCGCTGAACAACATTTCCGTATCCTCCGTTACATGGAAATTTCCTTGTCACCGCTGAAGCTGTAGAAGATCGCCAGAGATAACCCGGAAAGAACCATCAGCGCAGTCGCAACCGCGGCTGCCTGCCCGTCCGTACCGCGGGCCACCAGAGTATAGATGGCAACCGTCATCGTGATGGATTTCGAACCGTACAACATGATCGAACTGGATAATTCCGTAATGATGGAGACCCAGCTTAAGATCGCGCCGGCGAAAATACCGCTGGCCATCATCGGAACCGTGATCCGGAAGAACGTCTTCAGTTTGGAAGTACCCAGAGAAATCGCAGCTTCCTCGATCGTGATCGGAATCTGTTGGAGAACCGCGATCGATGATCGAATCGTTGACGGGACCCTTCGTATGGTCATCGCGATGACCATGATCGCAATCGTCGCCGTTAAAATGAGCGGTTTCTGGTTGAAGCTGGTGACCAACGCAATACCGACGACCGAACCCGGAATGACAAACGGGATCATCGATGTCACGTCGATGAGATTGTTGAGAGCATTTTTACGCCGTACGACCAGATACGCAATCAGGATCGCCAGAAGCACCACGACGATCAGTGCGATAATACCGATTTTCATGGTGTTCCCGATCGAACGTCCTACGCGTTTATAGGCTTTGATATAGCTGTCAAACGAGTATCCGGAGGTAAACGACTGTCCCGAAGGAGTCGTGTTCCGGAAGGAAAGATACGCCAAATAAATCTGCGGCAGCATCGAAATCATCACCATTCCGTAAATGAAGAAATGCACGAAGAAGGACTTCAGCGGCTTCATCTTCTGTTTCTCAATCGGATGCAGGGAGTTCATGGTGAACTGGAACTTCGACGTCGCGATTTTCTGAATCAGGAAGATCAGCGCGGTAATGATGATCGCGATTACGGCGATCGCGGAGGCGAAGTTGTGGTTGGTGCCGGTTTCCCCGACGAACTGGTTATAGATTTCCACCGGGAATGTACGGTACCCTTCCCCGATCATCAGCGGCGTTCCGAAGTCGGCAAACGCACGCATGAATACCATTAACGCAGCCGCGAGAATGGAAGGCATCACCAGCGGAATGACGACTTTAAAGAATCTCTTTATTCCGTTACAGCCCATGTTGGCGCTGGCTTCCAGCAGCGAATTATCCACATTTTTCAATCCGCCCTGAATGTAAAGGAACGCCAGAGGAAACAACCGCGTCGTCATTGCCAGAAGGATTCCTCCGAAGCCGTAGATCTTCGGCAAAGTGATTCCGGTGACGGATTTAACAAACTGGGTGATGATTCCGTTTCTTCCCAGCAGCAGGATCCAGGAATACGCCCCGATAAACGGCGCCGAAATCATGCACATGACAATCAGGATCTGGACAAACCGGGATCCGCGGATCTTGTACATCGTAAACAGATACGCCATCGGAATCGCGATGATCAGCGATAAGGCCATCGTTGCGAACGAAACCTTGAAGCTGTTCCAGATCGAATCGGTATAGTAGGAATTGCTGAAGAACTTCGAATAGTTCTCCATCGTGAAGGAAGGATCCGCACTGGTATAGAACGAGTTTTTCAGTATCGTGAACAGCGGAAAAATCAGGAACAGCAGATACATCAGCATGATCCCGATACTGATCAGCGTCCACACATCAAAACGTTTCTTCGAGGCGGTCATGCGTTATCACTCGTTTCTTCCGCGATCAGGGTATGCGAACCGTCTTCACTTAAGACATTGATCTTCGCGGCATTCATGGTCAGATACAGTTTCGATCCGATTCCGGTGCGGTCGTTGAATTCCGATTCATGTACCACCTGGATATTCGTACCGTCATCCAGATGCGCGAAGTAATGTGTATTCAAACCTAAGAAGGAACTCTGGTGAACCGTCACGGCAAACGGCGTCGGTTCTTTGTGAATGATGAACTCTTCCGGACGCACTGCCGCCATAACGCGCAAACCGTCCTTGGCTTCTTCGGTAAGATTCGGCATTTCCAGTTCGTAACCGTTATCGAACACAAGGATCTTCTTCCCGTTTTCTTCTTTCACGGTCGCATAAAGGAAGTTGGAGGTACCGACGAAATTCGCGACGAACTGATTGCGCGGGCGCAGATACAGTTCCTTCGGCGTACCGATCTGCTGGATCACTCCCAGATTCATGACGGCGATCCTGTCGGAAATCGCCATCGCTTCTTCCTGGTCATGCGTTACGTACACCGTCGTGATCCCTAATTCATTCTGCATTTCCTTGATGGCTTCACGCATCTCAATACGCAGTTTCGCATCCAGGTTGCTTAACGGCTCGTCCATCAGAAGAACCGCCGGTTCAATGGACAGCGCTCTGGCTAACGCGACGCGCTGCTGCTGACCGCCTGACAGACGGTCCGGCATGCGATCCTTCATCTCTTCGATCTTCATGATCTTCAGGAATCTGTCGCAGCGTTCTTCGATGACATTTTTCGGTAACTTCCGGTTCTTCAAACCGAAGGCTACATTCTGTTTAACGGACATATTCGGGAAAATCGCATAGTTCTGGAACACCATACCGATGTTCCTCTTGGCCGGATCCAGATTATTGATCCGGGTATCCCCGAAATAGAAATCGCCGTCTTCAATTGTGTTAAAGCCCGCGATCATACGTAAAAGAGTGGTCTTCCCGCAGCCGGATGGACCAAGGAGGGTGAAGAACTCACCCTCCTTAATTTCCAGGCTTAAATCAGGAATGATCACATTGTTACCGTAGCATTTTTTCGCGTGACTGATCCTAATTCCACCGTTCATAAAATCTCCTTGGTACGAATGAACTCTTAGTTTCCGCTTTCGTACTTCGTCCAGAGCTGGTTCCAGTGTTCAAGGATCTGCGGCTGGTTCTTCGCGAGATATTCATTATCCAGCTTGAACAGCTTCATTTCGGAATACGGCTTCAGAGCCGGGTTATTCGTGATGTTCGCGTTGCCCTGTCTCTGTAAGGAAGTAGCCAGTTTGCCCTGGCATTCATCGGAAATGGTCCAGTCGATGAACATTTTCGCCAGTTCCATATGCGGAGCGTTCTTGATGATCGCGTCTGCGAATAAGGAATGGATCGTGCCTTCTTCGAAGTAAACGACCTTCACCGGATCAACGCCTTCAACTTCTGCCGTAATGCACGGGAATTCATAGGAAACGCCTACTGCCTTTTCACCCGCGAAGACTTCCTTGAAGACCTTCGAGGAAGAAGACTGTAACTTGCCGCCTAAGTTCGCCATTAACTTGTCGACATATTCCCAAGCCGCGTCACTGGAAGCGTCGCCGTTTCCCATAACCGTCAGCATCGAGCACAGGTTGTTCCAGCCGGAAGAAGTGGTCGGAACCGCAACGTTGATCATGCCCTGTAATTTCGGATTCAGAAGATCGTTGTAACCCTTCACTTCGACACCCAGTTCTTCGCAGACTTTGGTGTTTACAACCAGGTTAACGACCTGGTCGGTGATCCAGGTTAAGACACCGGTCTGGTTCTGTGCGTCTTCCGACATCTTGGAGTTGTTAACGGAAACATACGGTTCAAACAGATTCGCGTAGTTGATTGCGTCGGAATATACCAGACCGCCCAGCATTACGTCACACTGCGGATTCGCGCTTTCTGCTTCAATTCGGCTCTTCAGTTCGCCGGCACCCGCGTTAACATATTCCATCTTAACATTCGGATACTTGTGGCCGAAGCCTTCGTAGAAAATCGAGAATTCCAGGTCTGCCATGGTCGAATAGATCATGAGATCACCGGTAACTTCCGGATGAACTTCCCCGACCCACTGCCATTCCGGGTCCGGGTCAAGCTGCGGCGTCGGATCAACCGGTTCCGGGTCCTTCTTACCGCAAGCGGTCAGCGTCAACGCCATAAACAGCGCCAACAAAATTGCTAATACTTTTTTCATCATTTTCCTCCTAGTTTTCTGTTTATGATGACCGTGCATGCTACACCACGGTATCAGCCAAAGACCAAAAAGTATTCCTGAATTGTAAATTTTCTGTCGGTTACTATATTTATTATAGTCTATCTGCATGGTGTTGCAAGCAAATTCCGGATAGAAATATTTCCGTCTTCTTCCCTGTAAAAAGAAGTCCGGACGAAGGATTCCGGACTTCTTTTTTCGGATTGATTTTTTATCCCAGCGCTACGTCCAGCGCCATCATCAGAATGAATCCCACGGTAAAGAAAACCGTCCCGATATTGGAATGCTTTCCCTCCGACATTTCCGGGATCAGTTCCTCAACCACAACGTACATCATGGCTCCTGCAGCGAAGCTCAGAAGATACGGCATCGCGGGCACGACAAGATTTACCGCCAGAATCGTAAGCCATCCGAATAGCGGTTCCACGGCGCCTGATAAAGCACCCCAGAAAAACGCGCGGGGCTTGGATTCCCCTTCCGCGTGCAGCGGCATCGAGATGATCGCGCCTTCCGGAAAGTTCTGGATTGCGATTCCCAAAGCCAGCGCCAGCGCGCCGGCGGCGGTAATCGAAGAATTATGAGCCAGGTATCCCGCATACACGACGCCGACGGCCATTCCTTCCGGTATATTGTGCATCGTTACAGCCAGAATCATCATCGCGGTGCGGGAAAGAGAAGACGCACGGCCTTCCGTGCTGTGATCCAGGTGCATATGCGGCACCGTGCAGTCAAGGAACAATAAGAACGCCACGCCCCCGGCAATACCGACGGCAGAAGGAAGAAAAGCCCATTTTCCCCAATGTGCGGACTGTTCCATCGCCGGAAGGATCAGACTCCATACCGACGCCGCGATCATGACGCCTGCCGTGAAACCCTGTAAGGCTTTCTGTACGGACGGTTTCAACTCGCGGCGCATGAAAAAGACGCACGCAGAGCCCAGCAGAGTTCCGATAAACGGTATCAGCAGTCCTATCCATACTTCTTTTGTCACCATCGATCCCTCCCTTCGTGTTAGTGTTATCTAACACATTAGTTTTGGACGTTCGGTACCGGTTTTCAAGCGCTCTGCCCGTCCTGAAAACCCTCTCCGCCCTTAATTTGTGATATTTTTAATAAATAATATGTGAAATAATTAATTTTCTCTTTTTCTTCGAAAAATCTTAGGCTATAATAAGGGCGTCCATTAAGGAAGGGAGAATTACTATGAATCTGAATTTAGAAGGTAAAGTCGTACTGGTCACCGGCGGAACCGGCGGAATCGGAACTGCCATCGTTAAAGGTTTCCTCGCGGAAGGCGCGAAAGTTGCGTTCTCTTCCACGTCGCAGGAAAAGATCAACAAACTGCTTCCGACGCTGGGTGCGAAGGAAGGTCAGGTTGCCGGCTTTGTCGCAGACATGAACAAGGAAGAAGACATCAAGAACTTCGTTGAAAACGCAAAAGCGCATTTCGGCACCATTGATATCGTTGTCCCGAACGCAGGTTACGAAGGAAAAGCGCATCCGGTACAGGATATGGAATTAGGTCTGTTCGAACAGGTATACATGCTGAACGTATTCTCGGTCATGCTGATGATGAAATACGCAGCTCCGACCCTGATCGAAAAGAAATCCGGCGCCGTTGTCGTTGTCGCATCCGCTGCGGCATATGAACCGACTGCCGGCAACTCCGCGTACGTTTCCTCCAAATATGCGGTTGCAGGTCTGACCAAGTGCGTCGCAATGGAACTCGGTCCGGTTGGCGTCCATGTCAACTATGTATGCCCGGGTCCGGTCGACACGCCGATGATGCTCCGTATCGAAAACGACTTCTTCCCGGGTATGCCGCATGAAGAAGCGATGGCTATGCTTGCCGGCGCATACGCAATGGATAAGCGTTATGCGAAACCGGAAGAAGTTGCGAACGCGGTTCTGTACTTGGCTTCGGATGTATCCGCTCATACCGCCGGCATGGGCATGCATGTCGACTCCAAGGTCTCCGCACCGAACTAAGCCGATCTTTGATCATAGTTTCCATTGGACAGGTTTCGAAAGAAGCCTGTCTTTTTTCAAGAAAAAACCGCCGTATTCCTGCGGCGGTCTTTCTTATGAGCTTATTGTTTATTTGAATAATTCGTAGGTGCTGTTGGCAGGATACATCTGCGCATGCTGGTACTCGGTGCCGTTATACGGGCCTAAGGCATTTGTATATACATAGTTGAACATTTCCAGCATGGTAATAACACCGTTGCCGTTAGCATCCGCAGGCTTGCCGGTGCCAGCGCCTTTCGCGAAGTAATACGGGAAGAAGTTGTACGAATTGCTTCCTTCCTGCCCCCAGCTGCTTTCCTGATGCGCTGCTGCGGTCATGACATAGAACTTCGAATTGCGGAATTCACCGGTCTGCGGCTGAACGTCTCCCCTGCCCATCGCTTCTTCGTCCGCCTCACGGAACGCCTGGATCACGGCATCATTGAACAGATCCAGATCGTCTTCCGATGTGCTCGCTCTGTAGCGTACCGTACCGTTTTCCACAATCGCGGCACCCGATCCGCAGGATCCCAGAAGGACAATTACTTTTCCCGGAACTGCTTTCAGCCAGGTTGCCAATTCTCCCAGCGTCAGATAATCATCATACCCGTCACCGCCGTAAGTTACCAACTCACCTGCGTACGGTCCTGTTTCAACATCCACCACACCGTGTGTCGCAATGAAGAACAGCGATACGTCGCCTTCATCCGCGCCCGCGAATGCTGTGCTGATCGCGTTTTGGATACCGTCGTTTGTCAAATCGTACTCGCAGGTAACCGTGTATTTTCCGCCGGTAGGGCCGGTAACGCTCTGTAACATGTTGTTCAGAAGCTGTACGTCACCTCTGTTGCGGTTGGCTGTTTCCCAGGAGAAGTTCACTTC
>CACZNO010000082.1 GCA_902782505.1 uncultured Erysipelotrichaceae bacterium
TAAATCGAGAAGTCGATGATGCACTCACCGTTATCCCCGACGGTGTCGATCTGTTTGAGTCCTCCGTAACGGGACCCCATGCCTGCGGCCAATACTACCAATACCGGTTCTTTCATATTTTGTCTCCCTCTTTTCTGTATACAATCAACGGGACCATCATTTCATCTTCCGTTAATCCCGCATGATCTCCGATCAGATTCCGTTCATTGCCGCACGCCAGCGAGACGTTTGATCTCGCCGCGGCCACATGCGTCCCGAGAAAATCCGAAACGCGTTTATGCGGCTTGAACGGGCCCATGTATTTCTTCAGGAAATCCCTGGAGCGCATTAGTTCAAACGCGTCTCCGTAATACTTTTTAAACAGACGTTCGAACAGTTCTTCGCAGCCGGGCTTGATATAAAACACCGTGCACCGGGCTTCCAGAGCTGTTTTCCGGATCATCGTATCCATCAAATCCGGATGGTCCGTCAAGTCTTCCGTATGGACATTGATCTGTCCGTGGTCGGCGATGACAAACAGAAGATTCCCTGCGGGCAGTCTTTCTGCCAGACGGGATACCGCCTTATCGATGCGGCGAAGATCTTCCGTGACTTCCGGCGCGTCGGTCCCGACTTCGTGCAGCAGCATATCAAACTCGTCCCAATACGCGTAGGTGTATGTGTTATGGAAGGTATTCGCGTAGGTGAGAATTCTTTCGGTCATCTCTTCGATGGATTTCACTCCGGCCGGATCAAATTTCGGATTGATGATGCGCATTTCCTTACCGGCTTCTTTGAATTGCGTAGGCAGATGCCGCTGCGACACAATCGTCTTTTCGATCAGGTGATCGTCGTAGGGATGCCAGGTATAATAACCGCGGTTCAGAAACAAAATCCTGAAATCATCAACTTCCTTGAAATATTCCATCCAGCCCATCCATCCGCTGGAAACCGGAGCCATGCCGGTCAGGAAAATCGTGGTCGCCGCCGCGGTTGTGGAAGGATAGACAGTGGTGATGTTCCGGACGGTATGCGAACGCAAAAAGGAATCCGCGGGAAGATGTTTCTCCAGGATCTTGGAACCCATTGCGTCAATCAGCAGCACAAAAACATTGTCCGGTTTCTCCGCGAGAAAACGGTCCGCCTCTGCCAATGTATCGTATTCATTGTCCAGGCCGAAATAATTCTTGACGGAAGCCATGAAATTCAACAACCCGGCATGATAATCAGGAGATACGCATTTCATACTTTTAGTTTACCCCAAATCCCCCGTTTCGCCTATGATTTTTTACGGTATAATGAGGTCGGATATGCGAATTCAGTCACCGGTGGTATACAGCTACGAAATCGAACGTTCCCGGTTCATCGGGTATCTTTTCCGCTGTTTCAGCGTGGAAGACGCAAAATTCTATCTCGACGAAGTCCGCAAGGAACACCCGAACGCGACCCACGTGACCCACGCCTACCGGATCGGCGAATCGATTGCGCATTCCTCGGATGATTCCGAACCTGCCGGAACCGCGGGAATGCCGATGCGGGATGTGCTCGAGAAAAATCATCTGACCGACATCATCGCGATCACCGTCCGTTACTTCGGAGGCATCAAACTCGGCGCCGCGGGACTTACCCGGGCCTATGCCAAATCGGTTTCCGGTGCTGTCGCCTTAGCTGTGATCACCGAGCCTGTGCAGGTGGCGAAATACCGCATCGAAACCGACTACAATCTCTTAGGCAAGGCGGAAAATGTGATCCGGAACCGCTACACGCACGAATCGACGGAATACGGGGAAACCGCTGTTATTACGTTCCTGGCGAAAGACGATCCGACGGAAGTGTTCCGGGAAATCACTTCCGGCAGGTACATTCCCGAAAAGATCGGCACCGAGGAAATGGAAATCCCCGTCAAAAATCCGATATAAAAAACGAATCTGTCGAAAGATTCGTTTTATTACGGGTTTACGGTCAATATGGCAGCAGAAGATGTCACTTGCCCGCCGGGATTCGTTACCACGCAGCGGTATTGATAGCCGCTTCGCGCTGTCGTAACGCTGGCGGCGCTTAATGAATAGACGCTGGTCTTGGCACAAGAAGCCGTGCTTTTCATCCAGGTCCCGCTTGCGCTGGTACGGTAATACCATTGATATGAAAGGTTCTCTCCGGACGCAACGACCCGGAAGCTCACTGCCTTTCCCTGCGTAACGGTTTGACTGCGGGGCTGCGTTTGAATAACGGGCTTGGCAACCGGGACGACCGTCAAGACCGCCGTCTCACTGATTACCTCCCCTGCAGGATTGGAAATCACGCAGCGGTATTCATACCCGTTACGCGCCGCAATGACGGAAGAAGCTTCCAGCGTATAGGTGTCGGTTTCCGCACATGCCGCAGAGCACTTCTTCCACGTTGCCCCGTCATTGATCCGATAATACCATTGATATGAAAGATATTCCCCCGCAGCCTTTACGGTAAAGGATACCGGTGTTTTTTCCGACACACGGCATGAGGAAGGCTGGGTCAGAATTTCCGGTTTCCCGACAACGGTCAATGCCGCACTATGGGTAATGACTTCTCCTGCGGGATTGGAAACCACGCAGCGGTATTCATACCCGTTTCGCGCTGCAACAACCTGGGAAGCGCTTAAGGAGTACGTATCCGTTTTGGCGGAAGAAGCGGTGCTTACCTTCCAAACTCCGGCGGACGATATACGGTAATACCATTGATACCGGACGTCATCCCCGGAACAGATCACCTGAAACCTGACTCCGGTTTTTTCGCCGGTTACAACGGACGAAGGCTGTTGGAGTATTACCGGCACCGTATAATCCTTGACCGTCAAAACCGCTGCGGCAGATGTCACGGAACCCTCCGCATTTTGAACCACGCAGCGGTATTGGTATCCGTTTCGCGCTTTAATGACCTGGGAAGCCGTCAGGGAATACGTATCCGTCTTTGCCGAGGCGGCAGAACATTTCTGCCAGGTTCCCTTGGCGGAAGTACGGTAGTACCACTGATACTGCAGGTTTTCTCCGCCGGCGGTGACCTTGAAAGACACCGGCTTGGAAGGATATACTTCGGCGTTTTCCGGTTCTCCGGAGATATACGGAAGTCCGTTGACTTCCACTTTCATGGACGCACTGTACGAAGTCCCCGGGCAGCGGACCGTAACTGTCGCAGTGCCTTTTTTCTTCGCCGTCACTGTTCCGGTATCGGAAACCGTCAGGACGGATTCATCCGAGCTTTCCCATTCCAGAGAACTGCGCACCCGGAAGGACGCACTCGAACTGTCGGAATATCCCTGAAACGAAAGATCCGCAACGGCAGAAAAGACCGCAGTTTCACTCATGGACATCTCTTCTTTTCCCGTTACCGAGATTCCGGTCACATGGTTTTTTACATTTATGTTCACAAGGTGTACTGCCCGTCCGGATTTTCCGGTTTGTTCCTCCGAAGATCCCGAAGCGGAAAACCGTGCGGCGGAAGCGTTATACCGGGATCCTTCCTCCGCGTAAAAGGCACCCATTCCGACATACCGGTTATCCGGATCAATCAATGTGGTGTAATGCACCGTAACCGAAGAAGTGTAGTGATTCACCCAGGCAGTTTTTTCCTGGTAGTACTGTTCCAGAGAATAAAGCGACGTTTCGGAATACATGTTTCGGGCCAGGCATTCCGCGTCACCGCCTTTGGCAGGCCAGAAAGAATTGCTGCCAAGACGTTCATGGCGAAACTGCAGAGATACTTCCACCGCCCTTGCGATGGCGAATTCCTCCAGATCCGACGACCACAAAACCGGTGTATAGTCTTCCAATGTAAGATTCCGGGAGGAATTCCTCGGATCAGGCACTCCCTGCAGACATGCCTCGTACCGGATCTCATTCAGCCGGTTCAGCAGTTCTTTTTTACTGTCTATATAATACGTCCCCGGTACTTCCACCTGAATATCTCCGCTAAGCGGCTCTCCGTCATA
The DNA here is from genome assembly GCA_902782505.1 of uncultured Erysipelotrichaceae bacterium. Lineage (GTDB taxonomy): Bacteria > Bacillota_I > Bacilli_A > Erysipelotrichales > Erysipelotrichaceae > RUG11872. The sequence goes on from CACZNO010000082.1 coordinate 3,944, forward strand.
ACAGGGAGTTTCCGTCAGCGCGTTTGCCGGCGGAAAAGACAGCCATAGAAGGATACCGAGAAAGATGCTTATTCGTTTCAGTGTTTTTCTCATAGTTTTCCTCTTTATCACAAACACTATACCACGGAAAACACAAAATTCCGCATTACACGGAATTTTGTCTTGCTCAAACGATTTCTGCGTATTTCTATTTCACGGTTAAAGTAACGATGTTCGATGAAACACTTCCCGCTTCATTGGACACTTCGCAATAGTACTGATAACCGCTTCTGGCCTTCACGACCTGCGACGCAGTCAAAGAGTATGTAGCCGTTGTCGCACATGCCGCCGTGCTCTTCTTCCACGTTCCTGCGGCGGATGTGCGGTAATACCACTGATATTTCAGATTGGTGCCGCTGGCTGTAACCTTGAAGGATACCGCCGTACCTGCGGAAACAGTCTTGTTCGAAGGCTGCGACGTGATTACCGGTTTGGAAATTACGGTCAATGTCGCGGGATTGCTGGTGACGCTCCCTGCAGAATTGGTCACAATACATTTATACTGATATCCGTTTCGGGCGCTCACCACCTGCGAAGCTGTTAAAGAATACGTATCCGTCGTTGCGCAGGAAGCGGTGGATTTGCTCCAGGTTCCCGAAGCGCTGGTGCGGTAGTACCACTGGTACTTCAGGCCTTCCCCGCTCGCCGTGATTTTGAAACTGACAGCGGTGCCGGAAACCGCGGTTTTACTCTGCGGTTGTGCCGTGATTACCGGCAGACCCGGAGACGATACAGTCAAAGTCGCCGCGTTACTGGTGGCGCTTCCTGCCTCATTGGAAACCACGCACTTGTACTGATACCCGTTCCGGGCTTTTACGACCTGCGCAGCTGTCAGGGAATAGGTATCCGTCGTTGCACAGGCTGCCGTGGATTTGCTCCAGGTTCCCGAAGCGCTGGTGCGGTAGTACCATTGATACTTCAGCCCTTCCCCGCTCGCCGCGACCTTGAAGTCGACTGCGGTTCCCGGCTTGACTGTCTGACTCTTTGGCTGTGCTGTAATTACCGGCTTCTGTTTTACCGTCAGCGTCGCAGGGTTACTCATTGCCGTTCCGTATGCGTTCTTTACTTCGCACCGGTATTGATATCCGTTACGCGCCGTATTCACCTGCGAAGAAGTCAGAGTATATGTATCGGTCGACGCACATGCAGCGGTGCTCTTCTTCCATTCCGCGGAAGAGGAAGTACGATAGTACCACTGATATGTATCCGCACGATCTGCCTTGATTTTGAAACTCACCTGCGTACCGGATGCTGCCGTCTTGTCTGCGGGATGTTCCGTAATGAACGGTTACCCGTCCACGATGCGGAAATGAAGGATTTTTTCTCCTGCGTAATCTCCGATGCCCGTAACGGTAACAGTGGCAGTCCCGATGGCGATGTTATCGGAATAACTGACCAGATAGTCCACGCCTTTTGTCATGGGGGTCCCGAGGTACGTTAAATGGATCTCCGGTTCAATATACGTGCCGGTGTAGTACTGTTCCGGGATTGGATCTGCTTTGCAGCGGATGACTTTGTACGGATACATCGGAAGATACCACGTACCTGCATACTCTTCCGCATTCCCTGGGAAATCCTCGTATAACTGTTCATTCGTCTTCGTCAGAGTGCCGTTGGTCCAGTATCCTTCCGGCAGATACGCTTCGTCTTTCCAGACGGTGAATCCTTTGCCGAGAGTAATGGTATCCAGGCGGGTGCAATACGCGAACATGTCCGGCATCGAGGTAACAGAACGCGTATCGAAACTTGAGAGATCCAGCACTTCGAGGCTTGTACATCCGGCGAACATATGCGCCATATTGTAGACCTTGGAGGTATCAAAGGCGGTAAGATCCGCTTCCTTCAGGCTCTCGCAATACGCGAACATACAGTACATGCAGTCCAGTTTCTGGGAATTGAACATCGAAAAATCCACTTCTTCCAGAGACTTGCATTCATAGAAGAAATACGACATATCATCCACGTTCGTAAAATCAAAGTTCGAAAGATCGACTGTTTTCATGTTCTGGCAGTTATAGAACATGCCGTTCATGGATTCCGCACTGGAGGTATTCATATGACTGACATCAATGGTCTCCATTTTCAGGTCGCCGAACATACTATTGAACTTCCTCACCTTGGACGTATCGAAGTTCGAAATATCCAGGGAGGTCAGCTTTGTGCAGCCATCGAACATGTAGCTCATATTGGTGACCTTTGAGGTGTTGAAATTGCGGACATCCAGCTCCGTCAAACCGAAACAGTCTTCAAACAGCCAGCTCATGTCGGTGACTTTGGAAGTATCCCAGCCGGTCACGTCAATCGAGGAAAGCTTGTAACAGTCACGGAAAACGCTGCCCATGTTCTCGACGGAAGAAGTATTCCAGCCGCTGACATCGATGGCGGTCAATTCACGGCAACCGTAGAACATTCCCTCCATGTTTTTCAGGGAAGATGTTTTGATGGCGGAAAGATTGATGCTTGTTAATCCGGAGCACCCGTAGAACATTTCCTTCGTATTTTCCAGATACGGTGAATTCAGCTTGGAAAGATTGAGAGATGTCAGGTTATAGCACCAGTAGAAGGCTTCTTTCGCGCTTTTTAACACCGGAAGGTTGAAATTGCCGACATTCAGCGATGTCAGTTCCGAACAGTAACTGAACATGCTTTCCATGGACTCTAAACTGTCTCCGCGGAAGCTTGTCACATTCAGCGACAGAAGTTTTTCGCAGTTGGCGAACATGAGATCCATGGAAGTAACTTTGGCAGTATTGAAATTCGAAACACTCAACATCGTCAATTCGGAACAGGCAAAGAACATGTATTCCATATTCGTGCATGCCGCGGTATTGAAATTCGACAAATCCAAAGCGGCCAGTTTTTTGCAGTACGTAAACATGTAACTCATATCCTGCACCTTGGACGTATTGAAATTGGAAAGAGTCACCGTGTCAAGCTTTGTGCATGCGTAGAAAAGGTACGACATGTCGGTGACATTCGAAGTATCAAACCCGTCGCCGCTGAAGATGGTCAGGTTCCTGCACTCGTCAAACCATCCGCGCATGCTGATAGGCGCAATGACGGATCCGCTGGCGACGTATGCCCGTTCAATGCCTTCCCTGACGCTGCTGTTTGTGATCCAGGAAGGCGGGTTACTGTCTTCCGCGAAGCCGCTGAACGTTGTTCCGTAGTAGGTGTTGCCGTAAATATCCCGGCACGAAACATTCTCCGCCCCGTCCTCATATTTGGTATTCGACTGGAAAAAGATCAGTTCACCGTCCTGATATACCGCGTTGGCGTAGGTCTCCGCGTTGGGAACCGCCGTCTCCGTGTTTTCCTTTGCGGAAGGTTCTTCTTCCGGCTCCAATGCGGAAACACGGGAAAGGGACAGCGAAAGCACGATCGCCGCCATGATGATGAAAATACGCTTCAGCCATTTCATTGCCTTTTCCTCCTGATGATATGTATTTTCTGCTGTATTTTATTGTAACATCCCGATTGCCCCGGTTCACGGCTGAACGGATAGTCTTACAGAAAAAAGAGAACAGACATCTGTTCTCTAGTTTTTTCCGGTGGATCCGAAGCCGCCTTCTCCGCGGTCGGTATCCGTCAATTCTTCACTGTCGATGAATTCCGCGTCTTCCACGGCCGCAATCACGATCTGCGCAATGCGCTGACCCGGCATGACAGTACGCGGCAAAGACGAATGATTGTGTAAGGACACCATGACTTCCCCGCGGTAATCCGCGTCGATGACCCCGACTTTGTTGGCCGGAGCCAGTCCTTCCTTGCTGGCAAGTCCGCTTCGCGCATACACAAACCCCGCATATCCCTGCGGTATTTCCATTGCCAATCCGGTATGGATCAGTTTTGTTTCCCCGGGACCTATGACGCAGGGTTCTTCCAGCAATGCGCAAAGATCACTCCCGGCAGCATCCTTAGATCCCTTGCGGGGCAGCACCGCATCAGAGGCTAATCGGTTTATCCTGATTTTCATGCGGGATCTCCGGTTCCTCTTCCTTGAACTTGAACAACGGTTCCGTAGCCGGAAGCTTTTCTTCTTCCTTCGTTTCCTTCGGGGCGTCGGTTTTCTCTTTCAGCAGCGCTTTTTTCACCGGTTCTTCTTCGTCTTCGTCATCGTCTGCGTCTTCGTCGTAGTACGGTTCTTTCTTCTTCGGCGTACCCATGCAAAGCAGGATGATCATCATGAACAGTCCCAGCACGACCGTATGCGCCAGGAAGTAGAACTTCTCATCGAGCACCAGCCCGAACAGGGTGTTGGAATCGTCCAGAACGTACTTGAACGAGAACAGGTACGATACCGGAATCACGATCAGGGCATAAAGACCGGTCACGCCGTATAAGCGGAACGTCATTGCCGCATAGCCTTTTCCGCGCTTGGGATATACGATCGGCACCGTATACACCAGTGTCAGCGCAATCGTCGTAAACAGTAACGAAATATACTGCATGGCATCCAGCGGCATCAGATACAGATATACCAGCACGAATCCCGCAATCAGCAGCAGTGTAAATAAGAAATGAAACAATCTTCTTCCGAACATGTTCAAACCTCCTGTCAACGGTTTCTCTCCCAGATCAGTTTCATGCCCTTATAGGCCAGATCCGGGTCGTATTTATCGATTTTCTTCGTATGCGGGCAGATCAGGGAGCCCAATCCGCCGGTCGCGATGACCTTGAAATCGTCCGGGATCTCCTTTCGCACCGCGTCGATGATGTACTCGACGGATCCGATGTAGCCATAGACAACGCCTGCCTGCATGGAGGTGATCGTGTCGGTCGCAATCACGGACGCGGGTTTAACTAATTCGATCTTCGGCAGCTGCGCTGCCATCGCGGTCAGTGCGTCCGCCTCGATCTGCACACCCGGCGCGGTGATTCCGGTGATGAACTTTCCGTCTTTATCAATGTAGTCATAGGTAGTCGCCGTGCCGAAATCGATCACCAGCACCGGTCCCCCGTATTCATGGTAAGCAGCCGCGGCGTCCACCAGGCGGTCATTTCCCAGATCCGGAATATCCGTCAGAATGCCGGTGTTCAGTTTTGTGGAAATCATCATCGGCTCCACACGGAAGTACTTGATGATCGAACTGACCAGCGCGTGATTCAAATTGGGAACGACGCTGGAGATGACCACATCTGTCACCTCCGATAAACGCAATCCCTTCGCGGTCATGATGGAATAGAATTCCGAACCGAACTCATCGCTGGTGCGCTGGGATTTCGTAATCATGCGGAACGAAGAAACCAGTCTTTCCGCGTCATAAACACCTACCGCAATGTTTGTATTGCCCACATCTACCGTCATCAACATTTTCGTATACCTCATCTTTTATTATATCGCATTTTCACTTCTTGTCAGTATCCCAGGATTCGTGCACTCCGTCTTTGTCCCTGTACGATAAAACCGTTTCAACATTGACTTTTTCCGCCGACCGGAAGATGTTCGACTTCAGGAACGGATTCGTTTTTTCCAAATCCCGGATCAGCCGTTTGACTTCCGCGCGCTTGGAAACGTGTTCGTAATCCTCGTCGAAGCGCTTTTTCGTCAGGGAACAGGCACATTGGATAAACTCCATGCCGTGGTGCTTCCAGAAGTTGCGGATCCCGCGTTCCTCCGTCAGATATAACGGCCGGATCAGTTCCATTCCCTCGAAGTTTTCCGCTTTCAGTTTCGGTAACATCGTCCGCATCTGTCCGGAATACAGAACCGACATCAGAATCGTTTCCACAACGTCGTCGTAGTGATGGCCCAGCGCGATTTTATTACAGCCCAATTCCTTCGCTGCCGTATACAGCGCACCCCGGCGCATTCTGGCGCAGATGTAACAGGGCTTGGTATCCAGCGTTTCCACGTAACGGAAAATCACCGCGGAAGAATACTGCAGATCAATTCCGATCTTTTCGGCGTTTTGCCGGATCATTTCCCTGGTTTCTTCGTCATATCCCGGATCAAGGCACAGATACACCAGTTCAAACGGCACTTCTACGTGACGCCGTAATTCTTCCAGCACCAGCGCCAGCATAAAAGAATCTTTCCCGCCGGAAATACAGACCGCGATTCTGTCGTTCTCCTTGATCAGTTGGTAATCCCGCACCGCCTTCGTAAAAGGCGACCAGACATCTTTGCGGTACGTGGTGATCAAGCTGCGCAGCATTTCTTCATTCATAGCCTTATTGTAACACACACGCCCAAAGGAAAAGACCGGCATTTTACCGGTCTTGGAAATCCCTTGACGGATTAGATTATTTTACGGTCAAAGTAACGATGTTGGAATCGATGCTTCCCGCCGCATTCGTGATCTTGCAGTAATACTGGTAGCCGCTGCGTGCCTTGATCACCTTTTCTGCCGGAACGGTATACGTCGCCGTTGTCGCGCCGTTGGTCGTGCACTTGTTCCAGGTTCCGCTGCTCGAAGTTCTGTAGTACCACTGATACTTCAGTCCTCCGCCCGTTGCCGTTACCTTGAACTTGACTTCGGTGCCTGCCGATACGGTCTTGCTTACCGGCTGCGACGTAATCTTGGGTTTGGTGACAACCGTCAGAGTTACGATCTTACTGTCGGTCTTGCCGGCGGAATTCGAAACTTCGCAATAATACTGATAGCCGTTTCTCGCTGTCACGACTTTATCCGCCGGAACAGTGTACGTGGCTGTCGTAGCGCCGTTGGTCGTGCACTTATTCCAGGTTCCCGAACTCGAAGTACGGTAATACCACTGATATTTCAGACCCGTACCGCTGGCTGCAACAGTAAACTTGACTTCGGTGCCGGCTTTTACTGTCTTACTGACCGGCTGCGTCGTGATCGTCGGTTTCGCCGTCGAAGAGCTGATCGTCAGCGTTGCAGGACTACTGTCCGTCTTGCCGGCCGTATTCGATACTTCACAGTAATACTGATAACCGTTTCTCGCTGCCACGACTTTATCCGCCGGAACAGTGTATGTCGCTGTCGTAGCGCCGTTGGTCGTGCATTTATTCCAGGTTCCCGAACTCGAAGTACGGTAGTACCATTGATATTTCAGGCTCGTTCCGCTGGCACCGACCGTGAATTTCACTTCGGTTCCCGGCTTGACGGTCTGGCTCTTCGGTTGTGTCGTGATTGTCGGTTTTGCGGAATCTTTGACCGTTAAAGTCACGGCGGCGGACGTCATATACCCGTCATCATTGTAGACGGCGCATCTGTACTGATAACCGTTTCTTGCCGTATTCACCTGCGAGGCAGTCAAAGAATAGGTAGCGCTCGTCGCGCATGATGCGGTGCTCTTCTGCCACTTACCGGAGCTGGAAGTACGGTACCACCACTGGTATTTCACGTTGCTGCCGCTTGCTTTCACCGAGAAACTCGTTGCGGTACCCGGCGTAACGGTCTTCGAACTGGGCTGCTGGGTGATGCTCGCATAATCCGTACTGTTCACTTTGACCTTAACCTGTTCTGTCGCATACGGGCCTGAGAAGACATCTCCTCCGTCCGCCACATAATACGGAATGACATAATATGTGTAGGTCTTCCCGCTGACAACATTTTCATGCGTATAGTATTTATAAATGATGTTTACATCGACTTTCGCAAACTCCGGTGCCGTGCCGTGTCTATACCACAATTCATAGTACGTCGCCACTCCAGGCATATCCCAGCTCAGGTAGTTGGTCCCGTCGTTATTCGGCATTGCAGTCAGCATGATCGGAGTTTCAACGCTGTACGGTCCGCTGAACAGGAACGCATCTTTCTTGTAATGGAGCTGATTTTTGACAGCGTTCCCTTCGATTTCGGTATACGTAACATAGTTTCCGCTGGTCGCTTTTTGACCGTATGCCGCCGCGCTCATCAAATATACATTATTGTGAATATCCAATTCTTCAATGACTAAACTATCCAGCCACAGGATACGCAGATTCGTGCATTCCCATGGATGGCAGGATGTCAGATTCTGGCTGTAATTGTAATAGCACTCCAGATCCGGAAGATATTCAATCTGTTCATTCGTGCAGGTCGTCGCAAGATACTTGATCTTATTGTTGTTGGCGTAATTCATGGATTTGATACCGGTCAGATGGATTTTCAGATCCAGCAGCTCCGTGTTATTCGAAATATCAAGCGATGTAATATTCTTGTTTCCTGCCAGATTCAGTTCAACAAGATCAAACTGGTAGAAAAGATCGATGGAAGACAGATTGCAGAAGGATGCATCCAGAACCTTCAATCCGTGAGAAACAATAGTGCCGATGCTGGTAAGGCCGCTGTTGTACGCAACATATACGTTTTCCAGTCCCGGACACTGTGAAATATTCAGGGATGATAAATTGTTATGATTCAAATCCAGATAGCGCAAGGACGTTAACGGACCGATCGTGATCGACGTCATTCCGTTATTGGACGCCTGGAACGCATCCAGATTCGGCAGTTTGCTGATATCAATGGTTTTGATGGAGTTGTTGCTGATGTAAATGTTCACCAGATCCGTATTATTGTTTAGATTCAGAGAAGTCAGTTTGTTATCGCCCACATACAACCCGTGCAGTTTCGTGTTCTTGGAAACATCCAGACTGGTAAGCTGGTTTCCGCTCGCTGCCAATACGTCCAGATCCGGGCACTGGGAAAGATCCAGGGAAGCCAGTTTATTATCCGAACAATTGACTTCCTTCAATTTCATAGGTTCGTACCAACCGTCTGTAATAGCAGGAACAAGGTTCAGCTTGGTCAGTTTATTTCCCTCGCAATACAGATATTTCAGATTCGGAAGCATCGAAACATCCAGCGACGTCAGATTGTTGTCATCTGCCTCCAGCACTTCCAGAGAAGCAAAATACCCGATTCCTACGAGCGAATTGATTCCCATTTCGTTCAAGCTGAGAGATGTGACGTTATCGATTTCGTCCTGGCTTAAGTAATAGTCGCCGTTTGGATTAATATACGTCGAATCAATTACGATATTACGGAAAATCATATCTGGGAAGTTTTCTTCGTTGATTACGACTCCGCCGGCAGCGGAAACTTTCAGAATTCCTGCCGGCAAAAGAGTCAACGTCAGTAAAACCGCCAGTAAAACACGTACCAGTTTTTTCATAATTGCGTCTCCTTTTTGGTACACGGTACCCCTTAGTATATTTATTATACAAAAGAAACGAAGATAATTCTTGTCCAAGTGGATAAGTCTGCGAAAAAAACAGCGGGATCTGCCGCTGTTTCATGTTTTATGTTCTTGCGATTCCGCTGTCTTTCGCGGCTTTCGCAACTGCCTTGGATACTGCCGGAACGACCCGTTTGTCAAACGGTTCCGGAATGATATAGTCCGGGGACAGAACTTCCTCCGGCACCAGGTTTGCCAGCGCCAGCGCCGCAGCCATTTTCATATCTTCGTTGATCTCTCTCGCCCGGACATCCAATGCACCGCGGAAAATACCCGGGAAAGCCAGTACGTTATTGATTTGATTGGGATAGTCCGATCTGCCGGTTGCGATTACTTTCGCTCCGCCTTTTTTCGCGTCTTCCGGAAAAATCTCCGGAGTCGGATTGGCGCACGCAAATACGATCGGATCGCGGTTCATGGAACGTACCATTTCCGGAGTCACCAGATTCGGTGCCGACACCCCGATAAAGATATCCGCACCTTCCATGATATCTGCCAGAGTCCCGCTCTTTTTTTCAAGGTTGGTAACCTGCGCCATTTCTTCCTTGATCCAGTTCAGTCCTTCTCTTCCCGCGTAGATCGCTCCTTTCCGGTCGCACATCGTCACATGAAGGAATCCGTAGCGCAGAAGAAGCTTGGTGATGGCGACAGCTGCCGCTCCGGCTCCGGATACGACAACCTGAACTTCTTCTTTTGTTTTGTGCACGACTTTCAGTGCGTTGATCAGTCCTGCAAGAGAAATAATCGCCGTCCCGTGCTGATCGTCGTGGAAAATCGGAATATCACATTTTTCCTTGAGCTTTTGTTCAATCTCAAAACAGCGCGGAGCGGAAATATCCTCCAGATTGATTCCGCCGAATGAGCCGGAAATCAAGTACACTGCGTTCACGAATTCGTCCACGTTTTTGGTGTTGACGCAAATCGGAAACGCATCGATCCCGCCGAACGATTTCAGGAGCACGCATTTTCCTTCCATCACCGGCATACTGGCAGCCGGACCGATGTCTCCCAACCCCAGCACTGCGGTTCCGTCGGTAATCACCGCGCACAGGTTGTGCTTTGCAGTAAGATCATACACCAGGTCCGGATTCTTTTGGATTTCAAGACAAGGTTCCGCTACCCCGGGCGTATACGCCAAAGATAAATCTTCTCTTGTGTTCACCGGAGCTTTGGAACGCATTTCGATCTTCCCTGCCCACTTGTAGTGTTTCTTTAATGATTCTTTCGCATAGTTCATCTTATATCCTCCGTGATGATCTTCTACGAAGACTGAATTATTGTAACAATCCTCTTCTTTATCTATATTTTACACAAAAAGGCAAACGGTTGAAAGAATCCGCAGAGTTCTCCGAATTCTTTTTCAGCCATCAAAAGAAAAGGACTGTCGCCTTTGGAGTATAAGCAGCAATCCTTATCTCAGTCACAATTGAATTGTTAAGTCCAACTTTGAGGGTTCACCTCAGA
>CACZNO010000083.1 GCA_902782505.1 uncultured Erysipelotrichaceae bacterium
GCTGTACGGGAATGAATCCCAGACGACCGGACCGGAAAACGCGCCGAAGGAAGTGCATTTGATCATGCTGGGAGCGCAGATCGTGCTGCTGGAAGGAATCCGGCTGCACGACGTCGAAGAGGGCGTGTATTTCCTGCACACAGCGCCGCTCAATCTCGGCGGAGCGGAAGGAGCTCCGTGCCGGGCGACTCTGATCAAGGTTTAGTAGAAACACGGGATACGTTCGTATCCCTTTCTTATCTGTTGTTCTTTCCTGTGCCGTAAGAATGACCGGTTGACAAACAGATGAATGAAAGGAATCTTTGCCTCGCAAAGGGATGTATTTGCGGGACATTTGAAGCGGAAAGACATACAGTTTAGGCAGGAGGACGAAAATATGAATATTGTAGGAGAAAACATCCGGGAAAACCGGAAAAGAGCGGGAATATCCCAAGAGGAACTCGCGCAGAAAATTTATACGACCCGGCAGACTGTTTCCAATTATGAAAACGGGAAGTCGAATCCGGATATGGAGACCTTGACAAAAATAGCGGAAGTGCTGAACGTGAAGCCTGATACGCTGATTTATGAAGATGACGCAGTTGTGCGGCGCAGAAAAGGCTGGTGGAGCATCGCTGCATGCGTATTATCGGTAATCGCTCTTTACAGCATCAACATGTATTGGACTTCGGGACAGACTGTCTCAGGGGTTAATCAGGGAGCCTACAGAATTTTGAATTATGTAACTTACGGCATTGTCTTTCCGGTGATGTTTTTTGGAATCGGATGGTTCTTAGTTTCAGCGATCTTGTCATTTGTACAGAAAGACCGTATCGCCTTCAAACCCAACAAAGTCCTGTTCTGGATCTCGCTGGGTGTTTTGGCACTGTATCTTGTCATCACGGGGATCCTGATCGGTAAAGAAGTGCGGGTGATCCGGCTTTCACAAAATTACAGTGTATACAGTTCGGTTTTACAGATCCCGATGTCGGAGTATTATCCCCGTGCCGTTCACAAAATCATATGGTGGGTGACCAGGTTTTATGTCGTGATTTGGTTTACGGTATTGGGATTCTTTGCCGGGTTATGGAAACCTGTAAAGAAAAAAGACGCATGATGCGTCTTTTTATTCTTGAAATGGTGCGGGCGAAGGGACTTGAACCCACATGGATTTTACTCCACTAGAACCTGAATCTAGCGCGTCTACCAATTTCGCCACGCCCGCGTTGCATGAATAATGATAATGCGAAACCAAAGGAATTTCAAGTAAAACCGCGCACAGGAAGAGAAAAAATGCGGAAACTGCCTTGTTTTGGCAGGATTCGGCGCGGATTCCCGGTTGTAGACAGACAATCAGATGATATAATAATTTTTACCACGCAAATTGCGCGGGGTCAAAACACGGGAGGAACGATCCATGCGGAAAGAAAAATCGTGCGGCGCAGTGATTATGCGGAATATCAACGGAAAGTATTTTACGTTGCTGATCAAGCACATGCATGGGCACTGGGGATTCCCCAAAGGCCACGAGGAAGAAGGGGAAGACGAGGTCGCGGCGGCGCTGCGGGAAGTCAAGGAAGAAACCGGACTGGAAGTGGCGCTGGATACCGGATTCCGGGGTACTTCAACGTACTGGCCGCAAGAGGACGTGTACAAACAGGTCGTATATTTTATCGGTGTTCCCGTGGAAGGCACTGAACGGGCAGACGGGGTGGAAATCGAACAGGTCGGCTGGTTCACGATCAGTGAAGCCAAGGCTCTTCTGAGTTATCCGAGCGATATCACGATCCTGGAAAATGCCATCCGTTACCTGAAAGATGTAGAAGCAAACGAGTAGAGAAACCGCATATCTGCAAAAGTCAAGGAAACTTTTGTAAGCGGTTTCTTTTTTGTTGAAATTCGGGGGTAATTCCTTTAATATTATGAGTAGGTATTGGAGGTATATAACATGAAGGAAATTACTGTAAAAGTTGTTGACCCCGTAGGATTACACGCACGTCCGGCAACGGTCGCGGTGAATGTCGCGAGCAAGTGCAAGAGCAAAGTCAATGTTGCGTTTAAGGGCCGTTCGGTCAACATGAAGTCGATTATGGGTGTTATGTCGCTCGGTATTCCGACCCAGTCGGAAATCACGATCACCTGCGAAGGTGAAGACGAAGAAACCGCGATCGTAGCCATCGAAGAATCGCTTCGCAGCAACAAGGTCATTGAATAACAATGTACTAAGCGGAGGACTTCAGGTCCTCCTTTTTCTTTCGAAAGGAGCAATAATATGACAATTGAAGAAAAATATCTGCATTGGCTGCGTCATCCGAACATGACGGATGATCTGAAAAAAGAACTGGAATCCATGGATGAAACCGCGAAAAACGACGCGTTCTACACCGATGTCGAATTCGGCACGGCCGGTATGCGCGGAGTTTTAGGCGCGGGCACCAACCGCCTGAACATCTTCACCATCACTAAAGCCAACGAAGGATTTGCGCGTTACATTGAAGACCACGGGGAAGAAGCGAAGAAGCGCGGCGTCGCGATTTCGCACGACAACCGTTATTATTCGAGAGAATTCGCCGTTGCGTCGGCGGAAGTGCTGGCGATGCACGGAATCACCAGTTACCTGTTTGACGCGCTGCGTCCGACCCCGGAATTATCCTACGCGGTAAGACATCTGAACTGCTTCGGCGGCATCATGGTCACCGCCAGCCACAACCCGAAGGAATACAACGGCTACAAGCTTTACGATGAAAACGGATGCCAGCTGATTCCGGAACTGGTGGAAGGCGTGATCCGTCATGTCAACGAGATCGAGGATATGCTGGATCTCAAGATCGACGTGACCGATGAACAGAGAAAACTCATCCACGAAATTTCCGCGGATGTCGATGAACCGTATTACAAGGACATCTTAAGCATTCAGCTTCATCCGGAACTGGATAAGAAGAATTTCCGCATCGTATTCACCCCGCAGTGCGGTACCGCGAACGTTCCGATGCGTGAACTGTTCAAGCGCATGGGCTACGACGTCGTTTACGTAGAAGAACAGTGCGCGCCGGACCCGGCGTTCAGCACCACGATCACCCCGAACCCGGAATTGCCGGATGCGTATGTACTGGCGCTGGAATATGCGCGCAAGTGCAACGCGGACATCGTTCTGACAACCGACCCGGATGCGGACCGCTTGGGCGTCGGCTGCCGTCAGGGCGATGACTACGTCTTATTAACCGGAAACCAGGGCGGAAGCGTGCTGCTGGAATACGTATTCTCGCAGAGACTGGCGTTAAACAAGATGCCGGAAAACCCGGTCATGTTCAATACGGTCGTCACCAGCGATCTGGGCGAAGCGATCGCGAAACATTACGGCGTGGAAACCGAAAAGACCCTGACCGGATTCAAGTTCATCGGCGACAAGATCTTCAAATACGAAAAGAACCACGCGAAGAACTTCGTGTTCGGCTATGAAGAATCCTACGGATATCTTCTGGCACCGTTTGTAAGAGACAAGGATTCCATGCAGAGCTGCACGATGCTGGCGGAATGCGCGAACTTCTACAAGAAACAGGGCAAGACGCTGCTGGATGTCCTGCATGAACTTTATAACCGGTACGGCTGGTATAACGAGACCCAGCAGTCCATCGGCTTTGTCGGTTCCCAGGGTGCGGAAGACATGGCGAAGATGCTGGCGAAACTGCGTGCTGACGCTCCGAAATCGATCGGCGGCATTGCGGTAGCCAAGACGGAAGATTACCAGGTTCAGAAGGTCTGGGAAAACGGCGAAGAAAAAGAACTGACCGGATTCCCGAAATCCAATGTTCTGAAATACTATCTGGAAGACGGTTCCTGGATCGCTGTCCGTCCCAGCGGCACCGAACCCAAGTGCAAGTTCTACTACTGCATTAAAGGAAACGACGAGAAGGACGTTCACGACAAAACCGCGCTGCTCCAGAACGCAATGAAGGAACTGATCAAATAAACTGAAAATACACCAAGGAGGTTCTTATGTATTGCAGTAAATGCGGAAAACTCCTTCCTGAAAACAGTAACTTCTGTCCGTCCTGCGGTGCGCGGGTGATCCGCGTCGAGGAAGAACCGGTTATGCCGGAGGAACCCATCGCCGAAGAGGCTCCCGAAGTACCGGAAGAAGAACCGGTGATGCCGGAAGAATCTGCGGAAGAAGCTCCCGAAATCGTTACGGAAGAAAACAAGATCGATTATCCGGTTGAAGAAGAACCGTCACTCCCGGAAGAACCGGTTGTATCGGAAGAGCCCGCGGCAGAAGAAATCTCTGACACCGTCAAAGAGGAAAACCCGGAAGATACTCCGGCAGAAGAAGAACCGGTAGTTTCGGAAGAAATTCCCGCTGAAGAACCGCAGCCGGAAGAACCGGTCAAAAAGGAAATGGAAGAACCGGCTATTCCGCCGGAAACCGTGCCGAAGAAAAAGAACAAGCTTCCGATCATTCTGGCGATTTTGGCGTTATTGATCGCAGGCGGAATCGGGGGATATTATCTCTACCAGAATTCTCCCAAAGTCAAGTTCGCGAAAATCATGGCGGCGGCGGAAGAAAAGGCCGAACTGTCGGAAGCGATGGAGGACTACAAGGCTGCGCTGGAATTGGATGTCGACAATTCCGCTGTGTTCGACAAGATGTTCGAAAGAATTCAGAAGGCGGGAAAAGATACGCCGTCTTTGGCAGATGCCGAAGGTGTTTACCGTGACGGCATAAATACGCTGCGGGAAATCGCGGAACAACATGAGTTCGGCAGCCTGAACGAGAAACAGATGAGCCTGATCCACGACTGGTTTGACCGGTGTATGGCGGAAGGCGATATCGTCAAGGCGCTGAGCGCTGCAGATCTGGTGCTGGCGGAAATGCCTGAAGAATACCGCGAAGATGCGGAGAAGATGCTTTATGAGGCCTACAGCAAGTTTGTAGACCAGAGGATTTCCGAGAGTTCCTATTCGAATCCGATCGGAATGCTTCAGCAGGCTGCCGCTTTGTACAAGAACAACGCCCCGGGATTTGTAGAGACCATCAAAGCCGATCTGGTTCCGCGCATTATTACCGCCTATCTGTCTTCCAAACAAGGCGCATTGGATAAATACTGTACGGAACAGAAATACGGTGAGGCGGCGAAGTATATCAGCGAACAGAACTGGTATACCAATATCGGAAAGTGGCTGAAGGAGTTCGACTATAGCGTTCCGTATATCGCGGAACTGAAGGACGGAAAGATTGCCGGTTTCTACATGGCGGACCGGTTGATGTACTTCTACTATGGCGAAGGCAAGGACCTTAAGCGTTCCGGCAAGGGCTTATGGATTCTGATTCAAAAGAACACCAACGGATACCGGTATTATTCCGTATACGGCGACTGGGCTAACGATCTGCCCAACGGGGACGTATTGGAAACCGATAACTACAAGACGGAAACCAGTACGAAAGAAACCACCGTCGTTACTTCCGGCAAAGTGAAGGACGGATTATATGACGGAGACGTTGTCCGCGTGTTCAACGGCACGGAGTACAAGTTCTCGCCGAAAAACGGAATTGCGGAATCGTACGAATTCAACGAAGGCGGCGTACATATGTGGGTCGTTGCGACGAACGGTTCCAATTTGTACGGATTCCCCACGAAAGATTATAAAATCGGGTTACGGGGATTCGCGAAGAACTGACAGGAAGAGGAAGAAAGGCGGAAGAAACACTCTTCTGCCTTTTCTTGCGGCGCTCATGGTACAATAAAACCGGAGGTACAGGATATGGATGCGATCGATGTGCTGGACGGCGCGTATAAGGCACGTGCGGAATATAACGGAATCAAACGGAAAGGCGTCATTGTCAAACTGACGGCGGAAAGCGTCAAGGGAGTGATCCGCTACGACGTAAACGTCATCTTTTTCCCTTACCGCGACCCGGAGGATTTTCTGATTACCTACGACGCGGTTTTCACCAAGACGGTTTACGAAGGAAA
>CACZNO010000084.1 GCA_902782505.1 uncultured Erysipelotrichaceae bacterium
GACCCGCGCACGCTGGACCGTTTGGAAGAATTGCGCAAGGAACTCAGCGAAATCAGCGCGAAGAAAGACGAGATCTACACCAAATGGCAGGATGAAAAAGCCATGGCGGATCACGGCAAGGAATACCAGAAACGCCTTGAACAGGCCAAACTGGATCTGGAAAATGCCCGTAATGACGCGCGTTATGAAGAAGCCGCGAAGTTACAGTACGAAACCATTCCATACCTTGAACAGAAGATCAAGGAAGTCCGGGGCACCTCGGAACGCACCGATAAACTGATCAAGGAAGTCGTGGACGAGGAATCGATTGCGAAGATCGTCAGTTCCTGGACCCACATTGACGTATCGCGTTTAATGACCACCCAGCGCCAGAAACTGTTGGGACTGGAAGATGCCTTGCGCAAGCGCGTTATGGGGCAGGACGAAGCCTTAACGACCGTCACCGAAGCCATTATCCGTTCGAAAGCGAAGATTCAGGATGAAAACCGTCCGTTGGGATCGTTCTTATTCCTGGGACCGACCGGGGTCGGGAAAACCGAAGTCGCGAAAGCCTTGGCGGAACAGCTGTTTGATTCCGAAACGAAGATCGTACGGATCGACATGTCGGAATACATGGAAAAATTCAGCGTCTCGCGTTTGATCGGAGCGCCTCCGGGATATGTCGGATACGATGAGGGCGGACAGCTGACCGAAGCCGTCCGGCGCAATCCGTATTCGATCATTCTGTTGGATGAAGTGGAAAAAGCGCATCCGGATGTGTTCAATGTGTTATTGCAGATTCTCGATGACGGACGCCTGACGGATAATAAAGGCGTAACGGTTGATTTCCGCAACACCCTGATCATCATGACCAGCAACCTCGGTTCCGGGTATGCGTTCGAAAAAGACGCCGAAGTACGCAAGAACGGTTACCTGAACGAAGTCCATCGCTATTTCAAACCGGAATTCGTGAACCGTATCGATCACATCGTCGTGTTCAACGCGTTGACGGAAGATGCCTTAGGCAAGATCACCGACAAGTTCTTAGACCAGCTGGCGAAACGTTTGTCCGGCCGCAACATCCGTCTGGATGTGACCGACGCGGCGAAGAAGGAAATCATGGCGCAGGGCTATGATCCGGTCTACGGCGCCAGACCGCTCAAACGGTTCATCCAGCACTCCGTTGAAACCCCGGTGGCCTATAAGATCATCGAGGATGCGATCGAGGAAGACGCAACCATTACGGTCGACGCGGTCAACGGCGAATTCATCGTCTCGACCGAGAAAGACTGATCATCTCAAAGACCCGCAAGGGTCTTTTTTTTTGAATTTATTTCTGAGGAATTCATGTTGACTCCGTCCGCAATATAGGGCTATCATAAAAATGTAGATATATATCGGCATATTTTGTATAGAATCAAACAGTTTGTGACGGAATCAGGCAGTGATCGAATATCAGTGCGCGTTTCTTATTATCCGAAAGCATTTTCGCAAAGGAGCGTTTCATGAAAAAACGTACCACGGACAGGGAATTTCCAAGTTTCCATGCCAGCGAGCACTTCGACGGCGGACCGGAGATCAACCGGATTCCTCCGGAGTTTAATGAAGTGCGCCCTGACATCAACTTTTTCAATGAAATGCCGATCGCGGACACCGAAAACATCAGCGGAAACGGAAACCCCGGCGAAGGAGACGAGCCTCCGAAGAAAAAGAAGAAAGACCGCAGCGGCCTTCTGCAAAACTTCCTGCGGTCTTTTGCGAAAGGCGCAGCTTCGGCTTTTGCGGTCGCGGCGCTTGTGACGGTCACGGCGGAAGCGGTCGACCCGGAAGGATGGATCGCGCGGAAAACGGCGGAACTGTTACAGACCGGCACGCAGCGAAAGGCGGTTGTCACACAGGTTGCGATTGATCCGGTCGGATACAAGGAACTTTGGAACGATGAATTAGGCGCGCCGCATGATTATGATTATGATCATCCGGTCGTTATTACGGAGCCTTCCTGCACGGAGGAGGGCAGTTACGTGCTGAACTGCCGGCAGTGCGATCATGTGGAACTCGTAACGATTCCGCCTAACGGCCATACGGCTTCCGCACCGACCGAAGAAAACCGCGTCGAGCCGACCTGCACGGAAGACGGCGGCTATGAAGAAGTCGTGATCTGCGACGTTTGTCATGAGGAAATCCAACGCGTGCCCATCGTTCTGGCAGCCCTCGGGCACACTCCGGGCCAGGCGTCGGAAGAAAACCGGAAGGAACCGACATGCCTGGTAGACGGAAGTTATGACGAAGTTGTGACGTGTACGGTGTGCGGAGAAGAACTGGAACGTACGACGGTTGTGATTCCGGCGAGGGGTTCGCATACCGCATCCGCGGCTGTGGAAGAAAACCGGAAAGACCCGACCTGTACGGAAGACGGCGGGTACGATACCGTCGTATACTGCAGCGTCTGCGGCGACGAGATCCGCCGTACGTCAACGGTGCTGGCGGCTTTCGGCCATACGGCGTCGGAAGCGGTTGAAGAGAATCATAAAGACCCGACCTGTACGGAAGACGGCGGATATGACACCGTCGTCTACTGCAGCACCTGTCATGAGGAAATGAGCCGTGAATCAACGGTGCTGGCGGCTTTCGGCCATACCGCATCGGAAGCGGTCGAAGAGAATCATAAAGACCCGACCTGCACGGAAGACGGCGGCTATGATACTGTCGTATACTGCAATACCTGCCATGAGGAAATCAGCCGTGAATCAACGGTGCTGGCGGCGCTTGGGCATACCCAGGGGGAAAGTACGCTGGAGAATTATACCGAGCCTACCTGTACCCAAGACGGCGGATACGATACCGTTGTGTATTGCACTACCTGCGGCGAAGAAATCAGCCGTGAATCGACCGTAGTGGAAGCGCTGGGTCATACGCCGGGCGAAGCTGCGGAGGAGAATCACCAGGATCCCACCTGTACGGAAGCGGGACATTACGACATGGTGGTGCGCTGTACGGTCTGCGACGAGGAAATCAGTTCCGAACGTGTGGATCTGGATGCGTTAGGACATACCTATACGCTGGAGATGTTTATGGATACGCCGATGACCTGCGACCGTTGCGGCGAATACGCGCTGGAATTACAGATCCAGGATTCCAATACGGTATGGTACAGCGTGGACGGCGACTTGATCGACCAGGCTTCGGCAGCCGGGTATTACACCATGGAATTTGACTGCGTGGTATATACGGACGAAGAGATGACGAACTGGATCGGCGGGTTCAGCGACTATGTCACCGCGCTGAGCGGAACCTTTGACTGTGATTACGACGAAAGAAACGAAACGCTGTACTTCGGGATCACTCTCCGGCTGGCGGAAAGCACGAGTTCGGACGACGTGATATTCGTGTATCCCTCGCAGGGGAAATATCATACCTATACCCCGAACGGATCGGGGAGTGTCAAACCGAAACCTGAGAATAATAACGGCGGGAAGAATACCCGGGAAAGGAGATAGTCATGAGCGAAAAGGCAAAAGAGAAAAAGACGAAGACGAAAGCTGTACGGAATCGGAAACTTCCGATGGGACCGATCATCGGGGTTGCGGTGATATTGCTGCTGCTGGTGTTCCTGATTGAACCGAGGGCATTATTCTTCCTGACCAAACCGCAGCAGGAAGCCATCCGGTTATTCCGTGATACGTATTTTGCGAAATATATTCCTTTCCAGACCACGGACGGGCATTTCGACTTTATGCGGATCTTTGCGGTGATCTTCATGTGCCTGGTCGGCTGGGCAGTATCCTGGCTTTTGAACAAGGCGTTTGATGCCGTGAAACTGAAAAACCGCCACGCGGATACGATCAAAGGCCTTGTCGCCAACGTTCTGCGCTACGCGGTGGTGATCTTCTGTATCATCTACGGTTTGAATATGCTGGGGGCGGATATCCTGACGGTTATCGCAAGCCTCGGAATCTTGGCACTGGTTATCGGGTTCGGCGCACAGTCTTTGATTGAAGACATCTTCGCGGGCCTGTTTATCATCTTTGAAGGACGCTTCTATGTGGGAGATATCATCTCCGTGGACGGATTCCGCGGCACCGTGCGGTCGATCGGAATCGTTTCTACCCAATTGGCGGATGCCGGCGGTAACATCAAGATCATCAACAATTCTGACATCCGGACCCTGACCAACCTTTCGGAAGTCACTTCGGTCGCCGTCAGCGTCGTCAGTATCGCGTACGGCGCGGATTTACGGAAAGCCGAAGAAGTGATCACGGATCTTTGCGGAATGCTTCCGGCAATGTATCCCGGCATGTTTGAAGATACGCCGAAATACCTCGGTGTGGAGGATCTCAGCGATTCATCCGTGGATCTGAAAGTAATTGCCAAAGTCGACGAGTCGAATATTTACACGGCACGCCGGATCATGAACCGCGAGCTGAAACTGGCGCTCGATGAAAACGGCATCGAGATCCCGTTCCCGCAGGTCGTCGTGCATAAGGCGGCAGATTAAAACTCCAGGAAGACCCGCAAGGGTCTTTTTTGTCGGAATTTGAAACGAATCCGGACGGTCCGGGAAAAAACGTTTTCCGCGATGCGAAAAATAGCCTACAATAATCCTGTATGACGTTATCCATGATTTCTTTCCAGGTGCAGTTATTGATTCTGATGGCCATCGGATATCTGATCAAGAAAATCGGCTTGATGAACGATGAAACCCGAAGCGGTCTTTCGGGGATTTTGCTGTATGTGATCCTGCCGGCGAATATTCTGAATGCCTTTTACCAGAACATCGATTTCAGCGCGGAACTGGTGCGCAATTCCATCTATGCGATCGTGATTTCCGCTGTTGTGCAATTCGGTACGTATTATCTCGGCGGACTTCTCGCAAAGGGAATGAACGAAAAGAAAAAAGCGCCGTTTCGCTACGGCATCTTCAGCACCAATGCCGCCTTCATCGGAATCCCGACCCTGGAAAATCTGTACGGAAACTTCGGAACGCTTTACGGGGCAATCTTCATGATTCCGTACCGTCTGACCGTCTGGACCATGGGCATCGGTCTATTCTACAAGGGCCAAAAACGCAGTATCGTCAAACAGCTTTTGCACCCCTGCATGATCGCGGTAGCCGTCGGGTTTGTCTTATTGATCACGGGATTCCGCCTGCCCGAAATCATCGAAAAACCCATGCAGTATCTTTCCCGCTGCACGACGCCGATGTCGATGCTGGTGATCGGAGGGATTCTGGCCGGCGTTGATCTGCGCACGATCTTTACGAAGGATACCCTGGTCTTCTCGTTGTTCCGGTTACTGCTGGTGCCGGGAGCCCTGTACCTGCTTCTCTCCTTGATTCCGATGGATCCCATGATCAAGGGAATCGCGGTGATCATGACCGCCATGCCTTCCGCCAGTATGGCCGCGATACTGGCGGAACGTTACGGATACGATTATGAATACGGCGCCCGGATCGTGACAGCTTCCACAGTGTTGTCGATGATTACGGTTCCGCTGTTCGGGTTCTTTCTCTAAAACTCAGCGCTCCAATGACAGGGTGTTTGAAACTTGATATACAGTCATCTCACGTTATAATATCTGTGTAAGAAAACCAGAGGGGTTATTCGTATGAAAAAACAGAATTCATTTCATTATGTATGGCAACGCCTCGTGTCGGTTTTGCTCGTTTTCTCCTTGTTCATCGCAATCTTCCCGGCCCGCATCATCCATGCGGAGGAACCTGAGGAAGATCTTTTTGTATCCGAGACAGCGAAAGAAATGGCCGAAGACTATGCCGTATGGCCTTATGATACCCTCCCCGAAGATAGAATGAATGAAAGCAGGTCCCAAAATTATGTGATTCCTGCTCTTTCGAGGTGAAATAATGATTAAACGTAAAAAAGTGCTTGTTGTTATGACTCACTTCGTATGCAATTACTTTTTACAGCGTATTCTGTGCGGTTCGTTTTTCTTCGATTTTGACATCAATATGACTTTCGTTTTAGTTGTGTTAGGATTCGGTGCTTTCTTTATAGCTATTGATTATTTTATTGTGATGCGTTTAATGAAGATAAACGGTATTCAAATCAGTATTGGAAAGTCTTGTCATTTGGTTGATATGGCAATTGTACCGAGCATCTGGGTTGTTATATATGGGCTCTTTTTTTACAAAGGGAAGTTGGATATATATTTTTACTTTGATTCTGTAATCTCAGTATTGTTAACTTCTCTTATGTTGATCGAAAGAATAATGATAGTGAAAAAGACTAAAATGAATGTTTAATGTTAAAGAATTGTCTATGGCCAACTCAAAATCTAAGGGTGTTAAACTTGGCAGACCAAGAGTTTCAAAGAGAATATCTTCTATTGGAGTGCAGTGAAAAAAGTGGCAGTGGGTATAAACTGAACGTATGGTATGGAAGAAGGAACAGATACGGAAACAAAAGGTAAAGAAAGTATGTGGTGATAGAGCAATTATGAATCAGAAAGTATTTCTTTTTTGACGCCTGTTACTAAAAATGCCCCGTAGGGCATTGGTTACTGCATATACCTTGCACCGTTGATCAAGACGGATTCGCCGTCAATGAAATCACTGGCGC
>CACZNO010000085.1 GCA_902782505.1 uncultured Erysipelotrichaceae bacterium
ACCCGAAGCCGCCCTTTCCCCGCAGCGCCAGATGACCTTGTTAAGCGAAATCTACCATTGCGCGAAACAGGGTTCGCAATTCTTCATTGCGACCCATTCGCCGATATTGTTGGGATGTCCGGACGCGGAAATCCTGAACTTCGACGACAGCCTGACTCCGATCGAATACGAAGAAACCGACAGTTACCGGATCACGAAGATGTTCACGGACAACCGTGCCCAGATCCTGCGTTACCTTTTAGAAGAAGAGGAATAATCAAAACGGGAGCCTTCCGAAGAAGGCTCTCTTTCTTTATCTGCGGCGAAGACTGTAGGGTTTGGCACCCGTTAACTTCATGCCTGCATCTGCGAACAGGGATCCCGCTCCTAAGAACCATCCCAGGAATTCGAATGGTGCAAGCAGCACCTTGCCGTAAATCTTTAATCCACTGAACATGATTTCAACACCTCCTCTTTCTGCCTCTTACGGCTGTACTATGGTTTGAAACTGCGCAATCATACAATCTTCCAGAATGAACCGCACAACGGCTTTCTGCCCGTCTTCCGTACGGTCGAATACTCTTCCGGCAGACATGGTGCCTCTTGCGACAGTGGAAACGGAATTGGCGATCATACCGCATTTCACGCCATGACGGTCATAAACCGCGATCGCCTCGTCATCGTAGAGGTTGTCCGGTTCTTTTTTCAGGAAGAGTTCATCCCCGCAGCGGAACGGATTGCCTCCGGCAAAATCATAAATATGATTGACGGTGACATAGATCGAATCTTTGTCCATGGGTTTTGTCCTCCTTGTTCGATAAGAGAATACCGCGCAGGATATACAAAAAACGCGCCAGAGGCAGAAAAGATGCTACAATGAAACCGGGTGATAACATGGCAGAAAAGAAACACAGCGCATTCGCGGTTTTAGACATCCTGACGGCCTATTCGGACGAGGACCATATTCTGACCGCGAAAGAGATTATGCGGCTTCTGGAGGCCCAATACGGGCTGAAAATCGAACGCAGAACACTGTACTCCAACCTGGATATTCTGGAACAGAGCGGGTTTAAGGTGTCGCGTTACGAAGACAACGGAAAAGGCTATTTTCTGGAGGAAAAACAGTTTGACAAGGGCGAGATCCTGCTTCTTTGCAATGCCCTTCATGCCTCCCATTTCATCTCTTCCAAACAGAGCGGCGAATTGATCCGGAAACTTCTGAAAACCCAAAGCAAGTACGAAGCGAAGGAATTCCAGGGAAACATTTACCTTCCCAACAGCTGGAAGACCTCCAATTCGGAACTCATGTACAACATCCGTCTGGCTTCGGAAGCCATCCGCGATCACAAGAAGATCCGGTTTACGTACATGCGCTACGACCGCACAAAGAAGCTTGTTCCCCGCCGTAAAGAACCCTATATCGTAGAACCGCGCGGGATTGTCTATGCGGATTCCAGAGCGTATCTGATCGTTACGCAATCGAAGTATTACGATTTCGTACATTACCGCCTTGACCGGATCTCCCGGGCTTCCTTAGTGGAAGAAACGTCGAAGGAATTGCCGGCGA
Organism: uncultured Erysipelotrichaceae bacterium; assembly: GCA_902782505.1. Lineage (GTDB taxonomy): Bacteria > Bacillota_I > Bacilli_A > Erysipelotrichales > Erysipelotrichaceae > RUG11872. The sequence goes on from CACZNO010000085.1 coordinate 1,547, forward strand.
AGTGCGATCCGTACGAATATGCCCGCAACAAGTTATTCATGTACGCCGGAGAAACGGTTTCCGTGAAATTCCTTTGTCATGAACGGATCATGGACCAGATGATCGATATCTTCGGATCGGATGTCTTCATTTCTCCGCAGGACGGGGAACACTTCGTCCTGTCCGTTACCGCCGGCAAACAGGGCGTAATTTTCTTAGCCCAGCAGTTCCTCGATTCCATGGAGATCCTCGAACCGGAATCCCTGCGGAAGGAATTCGCGGAAGAACTGGAAAAAGTATTGGCTTCCTACAAAAAATAAAACAGGCGCGAAGCCTGTTTCTTTGTTGTATGTCGTCTCGGCGAAATTCGGACACACCGCTGTATGCTTAATCCGGACTTCCGTTGAAGTATTCGGTCAGCCATTTTAATACATGGTAGGCAATCAAAGGAACAAGAACGGTTCCGGCAGATATGATTAGCACGTAAACCGTTTGTCCCGGAAAATTACCGAGGATATTTATAACGTTCAGCCGTATTTCTTCCAAAAACGGAGCATTACTGTGAACGAAATTGTTGAAGTTTGTATCGATAAGCTGCGCAAACGGTCCAACGATCAGACAATACAGCCCGAAGGCAGCCACAATCGAAACAATATCCTTCTTTTTGTTAAATCTTACCAGCCCCTGGAATAGGAACAGATAGAATGTAAACATACCTATTCCGTGGAAGAGAACCGAGTGTAATTCAAAGAAACTTCCCCCGGTTCCGCAGATGTAATTCCACATGCTTCGGATTGCTTCATCCGAATAAATCACATTCGGATAGACCGCCATAAACAGGAATAAACACGACGAAACAACGCCGGCAAGCAGCATAAACTTTTCCCGGTATTTTCCTCTATAAAAGCATGCAAGAGGATGAAAATACAGAAACAAACTGCAGAAATGCAGGGGTATACAGTACAAATCGTAGCCGGTCAAAATGCTTGCTGTTTGTTTTAGCGCTTCCAATACCAACAGGAATACCGTGCAGATTTTCAGCGGCAGCAATCTTGTTTCATAGTCTTTGTCTTTCAACGCACGGCTTATTACGAACGCAATCACTGCGTAAATAATGAACTGAGGAATTAACGTATATGCGTGTAACGGTGTCCAAAACATAAATAACCCTATCTTTTCATCGGCAAATCAAATACGCCTTGTATATCATGATAACAGACAATTCAGAATAAAATTTTTAATAATTTCTGAAAATGCAGAGATGTATACTTTTTGATCTTGTTTGCCGCCGCTGAAAGGATGTATGCCGGGCTTTTCTTCCCTAACCGGACACATCAAGAAAAAAAGAATTCCGTTATACGGAATTCCCTGAATTTTCTGGCGTCCCCGATGCGATTCGAACGCACGACCTACCGCTTAGGAGGCG
>CACZNO010000086.1 GCA_902782505.1 uncultured Erysipelotrichaceae bacterium
CGCGGCGCCGTATTTTACGAACATGCCCGCGATGAACACGGATTCCGCAACCGGTCCTTCGGAAGGTCCGGTGATCTGGAAGGATTCTCCCGGATGCGCCGAGAAACAGTTCAGATTCAGACAGTCGTTCCAGTCCGCACGGCCGATCAAAGGCAGCTTGTGGGGACCGAGATTGTTTAAGGTGTACCGGAAGCTACGGCGTAAATGTTCCAGTAACGGAGCCGCGAGGTCCGGGTTGTTGTCAAAGTCGACGTTTTCCTTCAGAATGTCATAATCGCCGGTTTCCCGGATGTAGGCGTCCGTGCAGGCCACCAGCCATAACGGGTCATCGTTGAACCCGCCGCCGATATCGGAATTTCCCTTCTTGGTGAGGGGCTGGTACTGATGGTACGCGCCGCCGTCGGGTTTCTGGGTCGCGGCGATGTCGAGGATGCGCTGTCTGGCGCGTGAAGGAATCATATGGACGAAACCGAGAAGGTCCTGGCAGGAATCCCGGAATCCCATGCCGCGTCCGATGCCCGATTCAAAATACGAGGTGGAACGGGACATGTTGAAGGTGACCATGCACTGGTAGGCGTTCCAGATGTTGACCATGCGGTTGATCTTTTCGTCCGGGGTAGAGACTTCAAATCCGGAAAGAAGATCGTTCCAGAACGAACGCAGTTTCAGTAAGCCGGCTTCGAATTTCTCGTCGGTGTCATAACGTCCGATGAGTTCGAGCGCGGGAGCTTTATTGATGACGGAGGGTGCGATGAACTTTTTGTCTTCCGGTACTTCGACGTAGGCCAGACCGAGAATGACGCTGAAGGATTCTTCCGGGTCGAGTTCGATGTGGAAGTGATGCGCGCCGACGGGCTGCCAGCCGTGGGTGATCGAGTTTTCGCAATGCCCGTTCATGACAGCCTTGGGTTTCGCCGGGGAGCCGTAGAGTCCCATGAAGCTTTCGCGGGAAGTATCAAACGAGGTCATGTCCTTGGACGCGAAGAACGCGGCATAGTGATTGCGGCGTTCACGGTATTCGGTCTTGTGGTAGATAACGTTTCCTTCCACTTCCACTTCGCCGGTGGAATAGTTGCGCTGGAAATTCGTGGAATCATCCTGCGCGTCCCAAAGGCAGAATTCGACAAACGAGAACAGGTCGAAGACTTTGCGGGTGCCGGACTTGTTGGATGCGGTCACGCGCAGGCATAAGATCGGATCGTTCTTCGGAACGTAGAGTTCCTCGCGGACCGATAAGCCGTTTTTCCTGCCGGTGATGACGGAATAACCCAAGCCGTGGCGGCAGGTGTAGGAATCTAACGGGGTCTGAGTCGGCTGCCAGCCGGGATTCCAGACCGTATCGCCGTCTTTCACATAAATATGGAAGCCGTCCTGATCCAGGGGAAGATTGTTGTAGCGGTAACGGGTGATCCGGCGCAAACGCGCGTCCTTATAGAAGGCGTAGCCTCCCGCGGTATTGGATAAGATGGTGAAGAACTCATCGCTGCCCAGATAGTTGATCCAGGGAAGCGGGGTTTCGTAATTTTCGATCACATATTCCCTGCGTTGGTCGTCAAAATGCCCGTATTTCATATTCGCATCCTCCCGAAACGGCGTTTCACGAAATCGTTTTCGTAGTATTTTCGCGTCTCTATGATTAGAATAAACCATTTCAAAGGCGAAAAAAAGCGGTTTTTTTAAAAAATGTGAGCGTTTTCAAAAAAAGTAGTTGATTTTTTAAAAAATGTGCTATACTGAAATTGCGAAAACGATTAAGTTACCGGGAACGGCTTCGGAAAGACCGAACCGGCCGATACGAAGTCGTTCGACAAGACTTAATAATAGGAGGAAAATATGAAAAAGTTATTAGTCGCGTTATTAGCAGTTCTTATGGTCCTCTCCCTCGCCGCTTGCGGTAAGAAACCGGAACCGACCCCGGATCCGGAACCGACTCCGGCAGCGGAAGAAGGAAAAGTGTTCCACATCTACGCTTGGAACGAAGAATTCAAGGGCTTCTTCGAAAAGTACTATAAAGTACCGGAAGGCATCGAAGTTGTCTGGACGATCGTCCCGAACGAAGGAACGCAGTATCAGGATGCGGTAGACCTGGCGTTATTGAATCAGGAATCTGCGTCGGCTGATGATAAGGTTGATATGTTCTTAGCGGAAGCGGACTACATCTTGAAGTACACGAATTCCCCGTACACGCAGGATGTTCGCAAGTTAGGCGTTACGGATTTCTCCAACACCTATCAGTACACCGTTGAAGCGGCATCCGATGCAAACGGCGTTTGCAAGGGTGTTTCCTTCCAGTGCTGCCCGGCCGGCATGATCTATCGCCGTTCGATCGCGAAGGATGTCTTAGGCACCGATGATCCGGCAGAAGTTCAGGCTGCAGTCAGCTCCTGGGAAAAATTCGACAATGTTGCGAAGTTAGCGCATGACAAGGGTTATCTCATGACTTCCTCTTACGCGGAAGATTACCGTGTATTCTCCAACAACACTTCCATGCCGTGGGTTGACAAGGACAACAACCTCCAGATCGACCCGGCGATCCAGACTTGGATGGATCAGGCGGAAATGTATGTCAAAGAAGGTTATACCTTAACGTCCGGTGTCTGGGATGCGGAAACCACCGCGGAAGCGGCAAAAGACGGCAAAGCGTTCTGCTTCTTCGGTCCGGCTTGGTACTACAACTTCTGCATGGGCCCGGCATTCGGTGATGACGCGGTCAAAGAAGGCACCGATTCCGTAGGCGACTGGGGCTTAGTTGACGGTCCGCAGGCATTCTTCTGGGGCGGCACATGGTTACTGGCAGCTACCGGTTCGGACAACCCGACGATGCTGAAAGACGTTATGAACGCATTCATCAACAATGAAGAAGTTTGCGAAAACTTAATCAAGAACGAAGCGCAGTTCACCAACAACCAGAAAGTTAACAACAAGTACGCGGCTGATCCGGAATTCGGCAACAAATACTTAGGCGGTCAGAACGATACGGCAGTCTTCGCGGAAGGCGCAAAGAACATCAAGTTCCAGAACCAGACCATCTATGATCAGGGCTGCAACGAAGGTATCCAGAACTACTTCGTAGAATATCTGAAGGGCACTGTTACCAAAGAAGAAGCGATGAAGAACTTCTACAAGGCTCTGAAAGAGAAGTATCCTGCAATTAACGTACCGGAAAACTAAATCGGTAAATTCAATCAGACTGTGGCAGGGAGTACACTCTGCCACAGTTTTTTAGACAAACCAATAATGGAAATTGCTGGTTTGTCTAAGAACAGAAAGGAACATCTGTATGGCAAAAGGAAATAAACACCGTAAATCGGTAAGCTACGCGAAGTGGGCGTACATCTTCATTGCGCCTTTCTTCATCTCGTACATCATCTTTACCCTTGTTCCGCAGGCTCTGACCGTGTACAACAGTTTCTTTGAAAACTATCAGAACGGTTTGCAACAGATCGGGCCGAACTTCGTGGGGCTCGGGAACTATGTAAAGTTGCTGACGCCGGACAAGGCCGGAACCATCGACTTCCTGCGCTACTTCGGCAACGCGATGGGCATGTGGATCGCCGGCGCGATTCCGCAGTTCCTGATCGCATTACTGCTGGCGGTATTGTTCACCAGCGCCCGTCTGAACCTCAAGGGCCAGGGCATTGCGAAAACCATCATCTATATGCCGAACCTGATCATGGCGTCTGCGTTCTCGATGCTGATCTTCGCGCTGTTCTCGAATGTCGGGCCGATCAATAAATGGCTGGTCGCGTCGGGAATCATTGAGAAATCGTTCGACTTCTTATCCTATAAGATTCCGGTGCGCACGATCATCGCGTTCATGAACTTCATCATGTGGTTCGGGAATACGACCATCGTCTTAATGGCCGGTATCATGGGAATCGACCAGAGTCTGTTCGAATCCGCCAATATCGACGGTGCGAATTCCGTTCATGTCTTCTTCGATATCACCTTGCCTCTGTTGATGCCGATCCTGTCGTACGCGCTGATTACGTCATTGATCGGCGGTATCCAGATGTTCGATGTGCCGCAGGTTATTTCCAACGGAAAGGGGACGCCGAATATGACGTCGACCACCGTCATCATGATGCTGAACAATTACCTGTCCACATCGAAGAACTACGGTATGGCCGGCGCGCTGTCCGTGATGTTGTTTATCATCACCGGAATCCTCAGCATGTTTGTGTATCGCATGTTAGCGAAGCAGTATAAGAAATAGGAGGCACGTTATGAGCAATCAGAATAAAAAAGCGAAATTCTCGCTGATCCTGAGCCGTGTGCTGGCGTACGGTGTCGTCATCTTCCTTTGCGTATTGTGCTTATTCTTCTTCGTATTATTGATCCTGATGTCTTCGAAATCGAATTCCCAGCTCCAGGGAGCATTCACCCTGACCTGGGGAGGACATTTCCTGGAAAACCTGAAAAATGCGTGGACGGACGTTTCCATCAACATTCCGCGCGGTATGTTCAACAGTTTGATCGTCGCGCTTTGTTCGGCGTTAATCACGACGTACTTCTCCGCCTTGACCGCTTACGGTGTGCATGTCTATAACTTCAAAATGAAGAATGTCGTGTTCACCTTCATCATGGCGATCATGATGATTCCTTCACAGGTTTCCGCGGTAGGTTTCATCCAGCTGGCCTACAAGTTCGGTTTGACGAATAAACTGTGGCTGCTGATCGTTCCCGGAATTGCGGCGCCGGTCGTGTTCTTCTATATGAAACAATACCTTGAGAGCGTGCTTCCGATCGAAATGGTCGAAGCGGCAAGAATCGACGGATCGAACGAATTCCGCATCTTCAACGAAATCGTTCTTCCGATCATGAAACCGGCAGTGGCGGTACAGATGATCTTCTCGTTCGTCTCTTCCTGGAACAACTTCTTCATGCCGGCGTTATTGCTGACAAAGAAGGAATACAAGACCGTTCCGATCATGATCGCGCAGTTACGTTCCGCGGACTATTCCAAGTTCGATATGGGAAAGGTGTTCATGTTCATCCTGCTGGCAATCTTGCCGGTCATGATCGTCTATACGATTTTATCCAAGTCCATCATTAAGGGTGTCACTTCGGGCAGTGTGAAAGGGTAGGAAATTACTATGGCAGACGTAAAGTTAATCAATATCAAGAAAGTATATCCGTTTACCGAAAACAAGAAAGACCGGAAAGCGGAAAGCAAGAAAAAAACCAACCTGCAGATCACCAAGGAAGGTGTGGTCGCGGTGCAGGAATTCAATCTGGATATCGCGGATAAGGAATTCATCGTTCTGGTCGGTCCTTCGGGATGCGGCAAGTCCACGACCCTGCGTATGATCGCGGGGCTGGAAGAAATTACCTCCGGCGAACTTCTGATCGACGGGGAATTCATGAACGACGTGGCGCCGAAAGACCGTGATATCGCCATGGTATTCCAGTCCTATGCGTTGTATCCGCATATGACCGTTTACGACAATATGGCGTATTCCCTGAAGATCCGTCATATGCCGAAGGCGGAGATCGAACGCCGCGTGAACGAAGCGGCGGAGATCCTGGATATCACCCAGTATCTGAAGCGGAAACCGAGAGCGTTATCCGGCGGACAAAGACAGCGTGTAGCGATCGGCCGTGCCATCGTCCGTGATCCGAAGGTATTGCTGATGGACGAACCGTTAAGTAACCTGGACGCGAAGTTAAGAAACCAGATGCGTGCGGAAATCATCAAGCTGCGCAAGCGCATCGATACGACGTTTGTGTACGTCACCCACGACCAGACTGAAGCGATGACCTTGGGCGACCGCATCGTCGTCATGAAGGACGGTTTCATTCAGCAGATCGGCACTCCGCAGGAAGTCTACGATCATCCGGCGAACTTATTCGTATCGGGTTTCATCGGCACGCCGCAGATGAACTACTTCGATGCGCGTCTGGAAAAGA
>CACZNO010000087.1 GCA_902782505.1 uncultured Erysipelotrichaceae bacterium
AACGCGGAAGCGTCCGTATACTTGTCGCCCTGGTAGATCATGCAGGCGGCGACCCGGTCGCAGACCATTTCCTTGACATACCGTTTCGGCATTTCGTAACAGACCAGTTTGTCATCGACCCGGTCCACCCAGAAATCCCAATGGTGCATGTTGCGTCCCTTGTGGTGCAGCCACCCCAAGGAATAACCCTTATCCTTTTTCTCTTCGCCGATCGGGGAACGGTCGCCCTGGTAGTACTTCACACCGGCGGCGAATTCGGCCGGCGAGTATTTCGACAGATCGTGCAGAAGTCCCTGTTTGTAAAGACCGAGGCGGAAACAAAGCTCCCCGACCTTGATTTTGTGCCGGGTAATGGTGGAAAAATGCCCGCAAAGACGCTGCGTGAAGGACTTGTCGCTCTTGTAGTTTCCCATAACTGAATCTTACAACAGCGAAGGATGGTTCTCAAGAACTTTTCGGTCATGTTATAATACAAAACAGGTGAACGTATGAAGAAAAGAGAAGTGCTGTTTCTGATCGTGCTGGTCGTGCTTGACCAGCTTACGAAATATATCGCGTCGGTCTGTCTTACGGCGGGAAAACCCGTCGAAGTGATCCGTAACTTTTTTTATCTTACCCTGGTGCACAACACCGGAGCGGCCTGGAGCATCCTCGAAGGACAGATGTGGTTTTTCTACATTCTGACAGCGGTGATGTTAGCGGTCTTTTTCATGTATCTGATGAAAACGGACAAAAAGGATCTTCTTTTGCGTTACGCGCTGCTGACGGTGATTGCGGGTACGATCGGGAACTTCATCGACCGCGTTCTGTTTCAGCAGGTTACGGATTTTCTGGATTTCTATCCGTTCGGCTACAACTTTCCGGTATTCAACGTCGCCGATATGGAACTTTGCATCGGCGCGGGATTGCTGGTGATTTATGTATTCTTTCATAAAGAGACAAAGGAGGGCGTATGACCCGGTACATCTGTGAAAAAGAAGACGACGGTGTGAGAATTGACAAGAAACTGCTGGAGTGCTCGGAGGATTATTCGCGCACGCAATGGCAAAGAGCCATCGATGACGGTCATGTTTCGGTCAACGGAAAAGTCGTCAAGGCGAACTATAAACTGCGGGAAAACGATGTCATCGAGTACGAGGAACCGACCGTGCAGGAAATGAAGGTCGATCCGATTCCGATGGACCTCGATATCATCTACGAGGACGACGATGTCATCGTCATCAACAAGCCCAAGGGTCTGGTCGTTCATCCCGGCGCCGGAACGAAGGAACCGACGTTGGTTTCCGGCCTTCTGGCGCATTGCCGGTCGCTTTCCGGCGTCAACGGGGAATTCCGTCCGGGAATCGTACACAGGATCGACAAAAACACGTCGGGACTTCTGGTATGCGCGAAAAACGACAGGGCGCATCACCTTCTGGCAGCACAGCTCGAAGACCGCAGCCTTTCCCGGAAATACTACGCGCTGGTATCCGGCGTGATTCAGGAGGAATCCGGCACGATTGACGCGCCGATCGGCAGAGATCCTAAAGACCGCACCAAGATGACCGTGACCCCGGATCATTCCAAGCCGGCGGTGACGGAGTTTACGGTGCTGAAACGGTACCGGGAATATACTTTTATCGAGTGCAAGCTCAAAACCGGCCGCACCCATCAGATCCGCGTGCACATGAAGTTCATCAAACATCCGATCGCGGGAGATCCGGAATACGGGATCCGCAAGGACGCTTTGGCAGAATCGCAGTTATTGCACGCGCATGAAATCACCTTTATCCATCCGGCAACGAAAGAACGGATGACTTTTGAGGCGCCGTTACCGGAAGAATTCCGCAAGGTCCTGGAATATCTTGATCAAAGGGAAGGAGCGGTTCAATGACCACCATTACGGCGAAAGACGTATGGCAGCTGGAACTGACCGATTTCTTCATCACGCGCTACGGATACGCGTCGGTACAGGTCATGGAAGATAGGGCGAATACCTGGCTTTTCAACGTCTCCAACAGCCGGTTCCCGGTGGTGCTGATCACCCGGCAGGAATTGACTTTGCCGCAAGCCAACCGCGCGTCGGCGGACGGGATCCATCTGGCGATTTTGAACCAGATCCGCGTCAACGGACCGCGTCTTGAAATCTGCGTAGGCAGTTACGGGGAAGAAGAAATCATGCAACAGGGAAAACGGATCGGCCTTATGCCGGGGGCTCCCTGTCCTTCGGATATTCTGGAAATATTCCCGGATCTGGACAAGGCGTTACAGGGCATCAACGGAGGGAACCTGCAGAAACGCTACACCGACGCCTACAACAAGGTGCGGGAAGACGCGCAGAACCGGATGTTTCCGCAGGTCGACAGTATTTTCCGCAAAGGAAAGCGGGAACAGGTGAAAAAGCCTTACGCGACGGTGATTCTGGCGGTGATGTGCGTCGTGATGTTCGCGGTGAGCTGGATTCTGGCGCAGCGTTTTTCCGGAGTCTATGACGCCACCTCCGTTGAAGTTTTCCTGGGGGCATACTATAAAGCGTTCGTGATCGGATTGCATGAGTGGTGGAGACTTCTGACGGCCTTGTTCATGCACGTCAATCTGGTGCATCTTTTGGGAAATATGATGGCGTTATATTATCTCGGAAGCTTCGCGGAACGGGTTTACGGACATAAGGCCATGGCGTTTATCACCCTTGTTTCCGGGATCATCGGCAACCTGTTCGTATATGCGGTCGACAACAATATCGTCGGCTGCGGGATGTCGGGAGGCATCTATGGGATCATGGGCGCGGTGATGGTATACTACCTGCATACCGGACTATGGAAAATCAAACGCTTGCGCAATTCGTTTATTACGATGCTGGTGCTCAATGTGCTGATCAGCTTTTTCCCGGGGATTTCCTGGGCGGCGCATCTGGGAGGGTTTCTAAGCGGCGCATGGATCGCATTGATTCTCATCAAGAATCCGAAATGGAAATCCCTGCGCATACACGTGATCGCTTCCGGCGTCATTCTTCTGGCGGGATTGGTAGTATTATGCACCAGGTCCAAACTGGATACGGTTTATTTCGGAACGGATCTGCAGGTCGCGTCCATCGCGGATGAAATCGGATTGGAGAGTTACGGCGAACACATTATTGAAACAATTACGGAGTTTTATCACTCCCTCGGTTATTAAGGAGGAACCAATATGTCGGACAAACAGATTATCAGCTGGGATGAGTATTTCATGGGACTGGCGCATTTAAGCGCGAAACGTTCAAAAGACCCCAACACGCAGGTCGGGGCGGTCATTGTCAATGAAGAAAAACGCGTCGTCGGCATCGGGTATAACGGAATGCCGTACGGATGCGACGACAAGGTATTCCCCTGGGCGCGCGTCGGGGATACGTACAACACGAAATATGCGTATGTGGTGCACGCGGAGTTAAATGCGATCCTCAACAGCATCCAGAAACTCTCCGGCTGTACGATCTACGTCTCTTTATTCCCGTGTAATGAATGTGCGAAGGCCATCATCCAGTCCGGCATCAAACATATCGTCTACGAATCGGATAAATACTGCGGCACCGAGACCAACCTGGCGTCCAAACGCATGCTGAAAGCCGCGGGCATTGACTGGAAACAGCTCGAAACCACCGTCGATGTCCATGTGGAAGTGGTGCGCAATCCGGAACTTCCGGAAGAATAAAAATCCCGTTTGTTCAAGCGCCTTCAAAGGCGCTTTTTAAGATTTTCTTTATAGACCCGGTTTTCTTCGCAAGAGTGTTATAATAGGCGCATGAAAAAGGTGATTCTCCGTAACGGCGTGCGATCCAACCTACGTGCAAAAAAACGCACGGTTCTTTTCAGCGCGCTGATCGTGACTTTGAGCG
>CACZNO010000088.1 GCA_902782505.1 uncultured Erysipelotrichaceae bacterium
AAAACGGATCATCGGTTATTTCCCCAGCTGCGCGGCAAGTTTTTCCGCTTCTTCGAGCACTTTTTCAAATTTCGTCAAAGCGATATCAACCGGTTCGGGAGTCGTAAGGTCCACGCCCGCGTGTTTCAGTTCATCTAACGGATAACGGCTCCCGCCCATCGAAAGGAATTCAATATAACGCTTGCGCGCCGGTTCGCCTTTTTTCATGATTCCTTCCGATAACGCTACAGCGCTGGAATACCCCGTCGCGTAGACATAGACATAGAACGGACTGTAGAAATGCGGGATACGCGCCCATTCATACTGCACTTCCGGATCGATGACCATCTCTTCCCCGAAGTATTCCTTTACCAGTCCTTCGTAAAGATTGTTCAGGCTCACCGGATCCAGCGCTTCACCCTTTTCTGCCAGCGCGTGCGCTTCCTTTTCAAACTCCGCGAACATCGTCTGACGGTACACCGTGCCTTTGAAGTTTTCCAGATACTGTTCCAGAAGAACCAGACGCTTTTCCGGATCGGATTCCTTCTGCAAAAGCTGTTCGATCATCAGGTTTTCGTTGACCGTGGAAGCGACTTCCGCCACAAACATCGTATAATCCGCGTACTGGCGCGGCTGGTGGGTCTTGGAATGCCAGGTGTGCATCGAATGGCCCATCTCATGCGCGATCGTGGAGACGCTGTCGAGGGTGCCGGTGAAGTTGGTCAGGATCACCGGATTGGAGTCATACGTTCCCGCGGAGAACGCTCCGCCGGTCTTGCCCTTGTTCGGATACACGTCGATCCAGCGGTTTTCAAGCCCTTCCTTCACCACGTTCACGTAATTCTCTCCTAACGGCGCCACGGCGTCCAGCACCATCTTCTGCGCTTCTTCGTAGGTATACTTGTCATCCGATCCCTTGGTCAAAGGCGCATAGACGTCATAGTAGTGCAGCTGATCCAGCCCGAGAAGACGCTTGCGCAGATCCACATAACGGTACATGGCCGGCATGTGACGGTGTACGGCGGCAATCAGCTGGTCATAAACTTCCAGAGGAATATTCGACTCATACAGCGACATTTCGCGCGAAGAACCGTAATGACGGGCTTTCGCTTCCGCCGTCATGGCCTTGACGTTGGCTGCGTAGGTTGCCGCAAAGGTGTTGATGTGATTCTTATAACCTTTGTAGTAACTGCGGAACGAGTTCTCGCGCAGCACGCGGTCTTCGGAACTCTGTAACAGAATATAGTTGGAATCGTTGACTTCCACCGTCTTTCCGTCCTTGTCCGTGACATCGTCAAACAGAAGATCCGCGTCCATCAGATTCGACGCGATTTCCCCCGGTGCGCCGAGGACTTCCCCGAAACCGGCCAGAAGACGTTCTTCCGCGGCGCTCAGGGTATGCGGCTTCATCCGCAGGATTTTTTCCAGATTAAACGCATAGTCCTTCAGAAGAGGATCCTTGACTAATTCCGCCAGGATTTCTTCCGGCAGGGACAGAAACTCCGGTTCCGCAAACGATAACGCCGTTGTCGCCTGTACGATTTTTCCATACGCCTTGGACCACATGATCTGGGCCTTTTGCGCACGGGTGTCTTCCGAACGGCGCAAGGATGCGTACCCCGCGACATTCTCAAGTTTTCCCGTCAGTTCGTTTTGCGTATCGAGGAATTCCCGTACGGTTTTCGCGTCTTTCAGTTTTCCCTCAAACGACGCGGTTTTCGCGATCAGTTCATCCATTTCCGCAAAGTCTTTTTCCCATTCCTCATCATTTTTGTATAACGAAGATAAATCCCATTGATACTTCGGATCCATTTCATTTCGTTCTTTCAATACTTCCGCCATTGTAAGTACCTCCTGTCGCTCTATCTATGATTATATACAATTCCCGGTTTTCAATCATCCCGTGAATTGATAAAATGATACCGTGAGGTAACTTATGAACAATCTCAAAAAACTGATAACGGGGATCCTGGCGGTCATCGTGCTGGTGCTGGGAGGCTATTTCGGCATTAATCTGAATCCCTCTCCGGCCAATCCCGATCCGGTCATTGTAGACCCGGGAAATGATCCCGGTACCGAAACCGTGATTGCGGAAGACGGCATCTACACTTCCAAGGAAGACGTTGCCCTCTATCTGCACACGTACGGGAAACTCCCCTCGAATTTCATCACGAAAAACCAGGCGGAAAAGCTCGGATGGACCGGAGGCGGTCTGGATAAATACGCCCCCGACAAATGTATCGGCGGAGGACGGTTCGGCAATTACGAAGGCCGGCTTCCCAAAGGCGTCACGTACTACGAATGCGATATCGACACGCTCCACAAAAAAAGCCGGGGCTCCAAACGGCTGGTCTACACAAAAGACGGTACGATCTATTATACCGGAGACCATTACGAAACCTTTGAGCTTTTATATGAGGGAGGCAAACCATGACGTATACCGTAGAATTAAAACACGCCCGCACCCGGAAACGCCTTTGGGCGGAAATCACCCGCGTGATCCCGGTGCCCTACTACTTCGGAAACAACCTCGACGCCTTCTATGATATTCTGACCGATTTAGGGGAAGATACCGAGATCGTGTTCCGGAATACCGACATCTGCCGGAAGCACTTAAGGGTCTATACCGCGCGTCTGATCGATATGTGCCAGGATGCGGAAAACGACAATCCGCACCTGAAGATCCGGTTCGAAGAATAAAAAAATCTCCGTGAATTTCACGGAGTTTTTTTTGAATGGTGGTCCCGGTCGGAGTTGAACCAACGACACGAGGATTTTCAGTCCTCTGCTCTACCAACTGAGCTACGGAACCATGGTTGCGAGGGGAGGATTTGAACCAACGACCTCCGGGTTATGAGCCCGACGAGCTAACCAGACTGCTCTACCTCGCGATGTGGTGCGTTTTCTTAAGCGCTTATGCATTATAACATAGTCGTTTTTCCTGTTCAAGCACTATTTTTCTCTTTCTTTTGGAATTCAGCGAATCGCAAAGAAAAACCCCGCGGGTTTGTTTCCCGCAGGGTTGATTATGCCGGGGTTTGTGAGGCTAGTTACCGAAAACGGACGCTGCCGGACCGGACATTATGAGGCCCATAAACGAGAACGCAAAGGCCATCATCAGTTCATCGTAGGTGGTTTCCGTCGCTTCGGCAGGTGCTTCAAACGCGGTTTCCCCGTTATAGAACGACACGGTTCCGGTTACTTTAATTTTCGCCGTATCGCCGGCGGAACCGTCTTCCGGTTCCACTTCTTCATCCACCAGAACCTTCGCGAGCTTATGCGTATCCGCGTTGACGTACATCTTGTAGGTTTCTTCCGTCGGTTCTTCGCCTTCCTCAAAAATAGCGTTGGTGGTGACGTTCACCACATCGTACTTCACACCGTTTTCCGTAACGGTTTCCACGTATTCGACCGACTTGAAATCTTCGCCCTTCATGTCGATAGACGACTCGCTGCCGGCCGACGCGACCAGGGATTCTTCACCGGCGGGCGATACCATCCATTCATCAGCCTGCGCTTCCGGGTTCACCATATGGAAGTACGTTTTGTCTTCCAGTTCGTAAAGCGCCATTTCGATGCCGCCCACCACGACCGTCATGTGGCTCTTTCCGACATCCATCACAAACTTCGAGCCGTCAAGAGACAGATCCATGCGTACAAACTCACCTTCCGTACCGAAGTCCGCGCTGTTTGCCCAGCCTTTGTAATACTCGGTTTTTTCGGTTTTTTCCTTTTCTGCGGTATTGACCGGATCCGGATCATTGCCGGTGCCGGTGCCGGCTTTGGAGCCGCAGGCAGTAAGACCGAGAACCATCATAACCACCAATAATACAGATAGAATTTTCTTCATGATCAAACTCCTTTCCATTTTCTCAAATCAGCGGACCCGAAGGTCTTTCGCTATAAGTATCCTACCATTGTCAAAAGATTCCGCATCCCGACAAATGGCATAAAATGTCAAACACAAGACTGCCTTTGACCTTTTTGCGTATGCGCGAACATCCGCGGCACAAAAGAAATCGACATTTTTGGCAGGATGCGCTAAAACAGTGTATAATATATAGGTTTCTGTAAGGACGGTGGAAGAAGATGCGGATTCTGATTGCGGGAAGCGGAAAAGTCGGTTTGGAACTCACCCGGCTGCTGAGTGCGGAAGGACATGATATTACTTTGGTGGACAGAAAACAGTCCTGTCTGCAAAGCGCGATTGAAAAATACGACGTGATGACCGTTGAAGGCAACGCGGCGTCGCTGGATGTATTGAATACCGCCGACGTGCAGAACGCAGATCTTCTGATCGCAACCACCGGCCTGGACGAAATCAACATGCTGGCCTGCATCACCGCCCGTCAGTTAAACCCGCGCATTCACACCATCGCCCGGATCCGCAATCCGGAATACAAAGACCAGGTCTACTTAATGAAACGCGATTTCGGATTATCCCTGGCGGTCAATCCGGAACTGGAAGCCGCCACGGAGATCGCGCGTCTGATCAACTACCCGGGCTTCCCCAAACAGGATACCTTCGTGGACGGACGCGTGGAAATCGTAGAGATTTATTTACGCAATGACAGTTCCTTAGTCAACCGTCATTTATATGAATTACCGAATATCATCAAGTGTCAGGTTCTGGTCTGCGCGGTTTTGCGTGACGGAAAAGCGGTCATGCCTTCCGGAGATTTCGTTTTGAAAGCGGAAGATATCATCTTCGTCACCGCTTCCACCAACAATCTGCACCAGTTGCTGAAGAATCTCGGTATCGTCACGAAGAAAGCCAAGAGCGTTTTCCTTGCGGGCGGAAGCCGGATCAGTTACTATCTCGCCAAAACCCTTTGCGGCGAAGGTCTGACGGTCAAAATCGTCGACCGCAACATGCAGCGCTGCGAAGAGCTGATTTCCCTTCTTCCCAAGGCAATGGTCTCCTGCGGAGACGTCTCCAATCACGATTTCCTGGAAGAAGAATACTTTGAACAGTTTGATACGCTGGTAAGTCTGACCGGGCTCGATGAGCTCAATATCGTCTTGTCCATTTACGGACGCAGCGTGGGAATTCCGCAGGTCATCACCAAACTCGGGCGCGCGGATTCTTTGGCCATGCTGGAAAAGCTGCCGGTCGGATCGGTCGTCTGCCCGAAGGAACTCTGCGCCAACTCCATCGTGCGGTATGTACGCGCCATGCAGAACGAGATCGGTTCCGCCATCACCGTGCATAAGATCGCGGAAGGCCAGGCGGAAGCCATCGAATTCCTGGTGGATGATACGACGCGCCATACCGGCGAACCGCTCAAGAACATCCGCACCAAGGACAATGTACTGGTTTGCTGCATCACCCGCGGGAGCACCGTCGAAATTCCCAACGGAAACTCCGTGTTCCGCAAGGGGGATCATATCGTCGTCGTTTCCAACGGCCGGACGGTCATTCAAAAACTGAACGACATATTCGAGGACAAATAAACTATGAATTATAAACTCATCGGTAAAATACTGTCCTTCATCCTGTTCATTGAGATCGGATTACTGGTTCCGCCGCTTCTGATCAGCGCCGTTTCGGGCGATACGAACGTCACGTTTTCCTTCCTGAAAACGATTGCGCTTCTCGCCGCGGCGGGAGGACTCCTGTATATCCTGACCCGTAAATCGACGCCGAGAATGTACGCGAAGGAAGCTCTGGTGACCACCGGTTTAAGCTGGATCATCATGTCTTTCTTCGGATGCCTTCCGTTTGTGTTCTCCGGGGTGATTCCGCATCTCGCAGATGCCTTCTTCGAAGTGGCTTCCGGATTCACGACCACCGGCGCCTCGATTCTTTCCTCAGTGGAGGATCTTCCCAGAGCGTTACTGTTCTGGCACAGTTTCTCCCATTGGATCGGCGGCATGGGCGTCTTGGTCTTCTTAATGGCTATCCTGCCCCTCTCCAATACCGGCAACGGGTATACCCTGCGCATCCTGCGGGCGGAGAGTCCGGGACCGGTCGTCGGGAAACTGACGCCCAAGATGAGCTCCACAGCCCAGATCCTGTACCTGATTTATTTCGGACTCACGATGCTGGACGCGGTATTGCTGAAATGCGGAGGATTGTCCTGGTTTGACGCGTTCTGCCTGGCATTCGGCACCGCCGCAACCGGCGGATTCGGCGTCGTCAATGACTCCTTCATGAGCTACTCGCCGTACATCATCAACGTGACGACGGTATTCATGTTCATCTTCTCGATCAACTTCTCGCTGTACTATCTGCTGCTGATGAAGCAGTTCAAGGCTTTCTTCAAGGATGAAGAAAAGCGTTTATTCCTGATTATCGTCGGCGCCAGCATCGCCTTAATCACCTGGAACATCCTGGGTATGTATTCTTCCTGGAACGAAGCGTTACGTCATGCGGCCTTCCAGGTAGCCACGGTCACGTCCACTTCGGGGTTTGCCTCAGCGGACTTCGATCAATGGCCGGCCTTTTCCAAAACAATTCTGTTGTGTCTGATGTGCATGGGCGCCTGTGCCGGCAGCACCGGAGGCGGATTCAAGGTTTCGAGGATTCTCCTTCTGATGCGTAACGCCAAGCGCAACATCAAGCAATACCAGCACCCCCAAGGCGTGGAAGTCATCAAGATGAACGGGCAGCGCATTGACGAACAGACCATCGCCAGCACCAACGTCTATCTCTCGGTTTATGTCGCGATTGCGATCGCCAGCCTGTTGGTCATATCGCTGGACGGGTTCTCCACCGAGACCAATATCTCTGCCGTGATCGCCTGCCTCAACAACATCGGCCCGGGCTTCGCCGCTGTCGGACCTACCGCCAATTACGCGGGATACAGTGTTCTTTCCAAGATCATATTGAGTTTCGATATGCTGCTGGGAAGACTGGAGATCCTACCGATCCTGGTCCTGTTTGTACCGAGAACCTGGAAAAAACATTCCTGATACAAAAAAAGATTCCGCCGGGAATCTTTTTCTTTTTACTCAATACCTGTAACAGTATAATCGCGGTCTTCCACGGCCTGTTTGAGAAGTTCGTTGTCCACGTCCTTTTCCAGCGTTACGACCGCTTCGCCTGCCGTATGGGAAGCTTTCGCGTCCGCAACGCCGTCGATTTTCTTCAGCGCCTTGACGACCGTCGCTTCACAATGCGGGCACATCATACCTTCGATTTTGATTGTCTTTGTCATGTTTTCCTTTTCCTTTCTTGATTCCCATATCACCGGAAGTTCTCCCGGAATACTGTTTTTACGGGGCTTATCCTTCGCTTTGTTTTTCATGTTGAAACCGTTCAGACGAAGGGCGTTGGTGACGACCGTCACACTGGACAAACTCATCGCCGCAGCGCCGATCATCGGGCTCATCTGAACCTTGAACAATCCGGCAGCCAGAGGGATGCAAACGAGATTGTAGAAGAACGCCCAGAACAGATTCTGGTAGATATTCCGCAATACCGCGCGGCTTAACCGCACCGCACAAGGCACATCTTCCAGCCGGCTGTTGACTAACACGATATCTGCGGCGTCGATGGCGACATCCGTTCCCGCGCCGATCGCGATTCCGTTATCCGCTTTGGTCAAGGCCGGGGAATCGTTGATACCGTCTCCGACCATCACGGTTTTTCCGTACTTCTGCAATTCCGCGATGACCTTTTCCTTCTCATCCGGCAATACGCCGGCGATCACCGTATCCGCCCCCGCTTCGTTTCCGATGGCACGGGCGGTTTTTTCATTGTCCCCCGTCAGCATCACGACCTTCAGTCCGAGTTTCTTCAAAGAGGAAACCGCGTCCTTCGCATCCTCTTTCAGCACGTCCATGACCGCGATGATACCGGCTAACCGGTCGTTTTTCGCAAAGAACAGCGGGGTCTTTCCCTGTTCCGCGAACCGTTCCGCAGCGTTTATCGCGTCTTGCGGCATCCGGATCTTCGTACGGATGAATTTCGCGTTTCCTCCGTAAAGCTGATCTTCGCCTTGTCTGACCGATAATCCGTTTCCCGGAACGACGCGGAAATCTTCCGCATCCAGCGCGCGGATTCCCCGTTTGTCCCCTTCTTCAATGACCGCACGGGCCAACGGGTGTTCCGAGCGTTTTTCCAAGGTATAGGCCAGACGAATCAGATCCTCTTCGGTTCCCTCCAAGGCTACGATATCCGTCACTTTCGGTTTTCCGCTTGTCACCGTACCGGTTTTATCCAGCGCGATGATCTGCGCTTCGCCCAAGGTTTCCAGCGCTTCGGAAGTCTTGAACAGAACGCCGTTTTTCGCGCCGGCACCGTTACCGACCATGATGGCTACCGGGGTCGCAAGCCCCAATGCGCACGGGCAGGAAATAACCAGCACCGAGATTCCGCGGGCTAATGCGAATCCGAGATCTTTTCCCACAATCAGCCATCCCAAGATCGTGACAAGCGCGATCCCGATGACCGCCGGCACGAAGACCGCGGAGATTTTGTCGGCTTTCCGCGCAATCGGAGCCTTGGTTGCGGCGGATTCCTCCACCATCTGAATGATCTGGGAGATCGTCGTATCTTTTCCGACTCTTGTCGCCCGGCACACCATATAACCGGATTCGCTGATCGTCGCGGCGCTGACCTTGTCGCCGGCTGTCTTATCCGCCGGGATGGATTCGCCGGTCAGGGCGGATTCGTTGACCGCGGCGGAGCCTTCCACCACCACGCCGTCTGCGCTTACCGCGTCCCCGGAATAAACCGCGAACAGATCCCCGATCTGTACCTCTTCGATCGGTACGACGGTTTCCTTACCGTCCCGGATCACTTTGGCTGTCTTGGGCGACAGTTTCATTAGACCCTTCAGGGCATTGGTCGTCTCCCCTTTGGATTTCGCCTCCAGCATCTTTCCGATCGTGATCAGGGTCGGAATCATCGCCGCGGATTCGAAATACAATTGTCCGTGATACAGGGAATGCGCTTTTTCCATGTCTCCCTTCACGACCGCGTCCGTCATCATAAACAGCACGATCACGCTCCAGACAAACGAAGTCATCGAACCCATCGCCACTAAGGTATCCATATTGGGAGCTCCGTGAACCAAGGCGCCGAATCCGTTTTTAAAGAACTTGTGATTGATGATCATGACGATGGCTGCCAGGATCATCTGTACGATTGCCATAGCGGGTGTATTTCCCGTAAACCAGGAAGGAATCGGGAAGTTCCACATGTTGTGGCCCATCGAGAAATACATCAATACGATCAAAAATCCCGCGGACAGCACCAGTCTTCTCTTCAATACCGGCGTCTCCGTATCCTTTAACGGATCCTCGTTCGCGATTTGCGTCTGCCCGGAAGCTCCCTTGGGCATAGCTCCGTAGCCGGCATTTTCCACCGCCGCGATAATGTCCTTATCGGAGGCCGTGCCTTCGACACCCATCGAATTTGTCAGAAGACTGACCGCACAGGAAGTGACTCCTTCCACGCCGCTGACCGCTTTTTCCACGCGTGCCTGGCAAGCCGCGCAACTCATTCCCGTTACTGTATACTGTTTCATTTCATGACCTTCCGGATCACTTCCGTGAGTTCTTCCACCGTTTCTTCTTTTCCGTCCTTGATATCATGCAGAACACAATGACGGATATGTTCGCTCAGCAATTCCTTGCTGAAGCTGTTCAGCGCGGAATTCACCGCGGAAACCTGAATCAGGATATCCGGGCAATACGCTTCTTCGTCCAGCATATTCTGGATGCCGCGGATCTGCCCTTCGATCCGGTTCAGCCGGTTTTTCAGGCTTTTATATTGTTTCTCGCTGCGTACGGTTTTTCTTCCAACGCAGCATGCGCTCTTTTCTTCCATATACTTCCTCCTGCGCCTTTAATATATACCCCATGGGGGTATATTGTCAACGCAAGTGCCCGCATCTTGTGACTTTTTCTCTTGCAAGTTTTCAAAATTTCTATATACT
>CACZNO010000089.1 GCA_902782505.1 uncultured Erysipelotrichaceae bacterium
ACAGCGGTGTTTTTTGTCATCGTTGACCAAGCGCTCATTGGAAAGTTCGATATCTCTTTTCGACGCCTTGTGTATCAAACGGTTTTCCGTGGCGTTTCTTTGAAGCCGGATTTCCTGCGGTGCGATCAGTTCCACGTAATAGAACTCCGTGCCGTACGGTTCAAAGATGGATTGGACATGTTCCAGATAATCCCAATCGGAAGACATACCGAAATCCATCATCATGGTGAAAATCAGACCGTAATTCCCGGAAGCCGCATAGTTTCGGAAGATGACGTCCCGCAGTTCCGCAATGGTATTTACGTCAAACCGTCCGAAAATCTCGATCACCGGTTCAATCGTCATGTGATTGTGAAAGAGCCGCAAATCCGTGATCTTCATTAATTCCTGGCCGACGGTCATTTTTCCGACCGCGGCGTCGCCGAGGATAAACACAAATTTCATCTTTCCTCCTCCGGTTTTTTCTTCGTATGAATCAAAGAAACGATGGTCGTGACCGTAATTACGGCACATGACCAGGTGCCGACATAATTCATGATCACGAAGCTGAAAACCGCGTACAGGGACATATTGAGAATGAATGCCAGTTTCAAGGCTCTCTCGTTTTCCCGGAAGCGGAATACCGCTGCCGAGTACTCCAGATTGGCGATAACCGGAAGCCATCCAAGCCATCCCCGGTTATTGAACGCAATTCCGAACACTACACCGGCCAGAATCAATACCCCTTCCAGGAACCTGCTGCGGATGTTTTTCATGGCTGCGAGGTTCCGAAACACGGCGACGGCATTCTGCACGGTGCTGCTGTAAGCTTTCAGGGCAATGGAGGCGGCGCCGTAGAAAAACTGGCTCAGGATCTGGACTGCCACGATTTCACGGTGCGTTTTTCTTGTACCGCTGAAGGAGTCCGAGATCATCGCCAAAAGGCTGAACAGATTGCCGAGTACAATCGCCGCTTTACTCATTTTCTCTTATGTCCGCTGTGTGTTCAGCACCCTTTTCTTCCGCTTTTATGATCCTGGATGGAACAGGCAGCCGCGGAACCGTATTCAATCAATCCCGCATCGGCAGGATCAACGGATACTCTTCCGTCCTCGAACACAAATGCCGGGATTCCGACATCCCCGATCGCCTTAAGGTGATCAAAAACAGGATTATTGTCCCTGAGCCTGATGAAGGCCCCCATATTCCGGATGTTTTCACCGATGTTGATGTACTCAAATTCCTCCTCACGGCCGATGATCTGTTGGTGAACATAATCGCAGTAAGGACATGTGGGCATTCCGTAAATCTTTATCATAGTTTTTCCTCCTGTTCGCGGATGATGTATTGTCTTGCGGCAAGGATTTTGCCGGCAGTTATCTTTTTACTAACAAAAGCATATCATATTCGTCTTTTCCGTTTTCTGTGAAACCGAGGGATTTCCAAAAACGGATCGAGTTTTCCTTGGTGCTGTTGAGTTCATAATACTTTGCTCCGTCCTTTTTCGTATACTGTTCCAGCGCCTTGAAACACCGGTGTCCTGTTCCGTTTCCCCGAAATGCGGGGAATACCCAGAAATCAAGAATAAAGCATTTCCCGTCTTCGCTCTGATATGTACAATAAGACGCCGCGCCGATCCTTTTGCCTCCCCGGCGGAAATACACCATGTGCTGGCGGTCTGCCGTACGGACCATATGGTCTTCCAGAATGCCGCGGTACTCTTCCCCGGTGAAATACTCGACATCCTCCGCATCCGAGATAATGCCGTCTTCCACCAGGTACTTGATGTGGAGCTCCCAGAATTCCCCGATTTTCCCGATCGGAATCTCTTCAACGGTGATCTTTTCTTCCTTTTGCGCAAGATAGAATTTCCCCTCTACGGTGCGGCATACTTTTTTAGAATGAAGAAACGGATTCATCACATTGGGGTTTTTTATGCCGTAAGACGACGGATCGATCGCGGTTTCACGGGATACCGCGCCGTTTTTATCAAGAAAATCTATAAAACAGAGTCCCTCCAGATATCCGATATCCACGGATTCCTTCGAAAGCGCCAGTGCCTTACGAACCAGCGCACAGATCCCGCGCATATCGTATTCGTTCCCCGTAATCATCCGCAGGGAGCCGTTTTCCTTCGCGGTACGGTATAAATCTTCCAAAGTAAAAGAGTTATGGATGATCACGGTGAATCCCTTTTCATCCCGGATGGACAAATACGGTTCGTAGGGATAATCTGACAGCTGATAGGATCGTTCCCCGAAGGAAAGACAATCCTGTCC
>CACZNO010000090.1 GCA_902782505.1 uncultured Erysipelotrichaceae bacterium
CATGATTCACTGGATAAAGTACTGGAGAAATATCTGGGCCTGGAGAAAGTTCATCTGATTCTGTGCGGTAACGGAAACCGGATCGCAGCGGAAAGAGAACAGTGGTCCGACGGCGCGAACACGATTTGTATCCGTCCGGGTACGGTTATCGCGTATGACCGCAACCATATCACCAACGACGCTTTGCGGAAGGCGGGAATCAAGGTTATCGAGATTCCGTCCTGCGAATTGTCGCGCGGAAGAGGCGGGCCGCATTGCCTGACAATGGCTTTGGTGCGTGAATAACAGGAAAAGCATGCGTTTCCTTCGGCGGGAATGCGTGCTTTTTTCCGCAAGGAAGCCTTCGGTTATAGGAAGCCGAGAAGGCGCATGATAGAATATGCATAACCGGATACCGTTCCCCGGGAAAGGAGATATTCCATGTATCATATACCAAGGAGAAAAAGGATACGCCTTACGGCGCTGTTTTTGGCAATATTGATGTGTTTGACTTCCTGTCAGCCCAAACCTCCTGTCAACCCTGTAAATCCCGTTGATCCCGGTAATCAGCCGGGAAAAAAGGACGAGGATACCGGGAAGGACGGACGGGATCTTTCCGATGAAGTGATTGTTTTGCCGGACGAATACGGCCACAGCGAAATGATCATGGAACGGCCGGTGGAGGGAATGCTGATTATGGCTCCGGCGGACGCCTTTGAAAAGGATACTTCCTTCCGTGTTGCGCCGGTAACAGAGGCAGAAGGGATGCTGAAGGCAGCGTTTGAAATGCTCGATTACATGGGCAACATGCCGCTGGCGGCTTTTGAGATGGACGCGGGTCTGGAAGACGATGAGATCATTCCGGGTTTTTA
Source organism: uncultured Erysipelotrichaceae bacterium (assembly GCA_902782505.1). Lineage (GTDB taxonomy): Bacteria > Bacillota_I > Bacilli_A > Erysipelotrichales > Erysipelotrichaceae > RUG11872. The sequence goes on from CACZNO010000090.1 coordinate 852, forward strand.
TACCGTCACCATGAGCGCGGAAGCACTGGGCGTCGATCCTGCGCACGGAGATTGTGTTTCCGTATTCCGTATCGGAGATAACGGGAGTTTTTATGAACTGCCGGCCGAAGTAGAAAACGGCAATATCACGGTTACCTGCGACCAGAACAGCGTGCTTGCCTACACGATTGCCGCCGCGGTGATCGGAGCGGCGGTATACGGGATCAAACGCTGGGAGAACGATTTATCGAAACAGTATTTCTATGACAGCAAGAAAAAACAGTATTCTCTGAAAGGGTCCAATCCCTACGGTTACTATAAGATCATATGGAACATGCAGGACATCAACTACGATTATTCTGAAGCCGAAGATCGCATCCGGGAAATCACGGAAAGTTACGAAAGAAGAAAAGACGAGCTCTACAAGAAATATAAAGAAGAGTATCTTTTTGACGCGGACAACATCCTGAACATTTTCTCCCGGACCAAGTCGGTTTATGAAGTTCTGGCGGAGGAACTGGAAAAGGACGCGGAATTCAAGAAACTCTCCAAGGAAATGAAGGAACCGGAGGTCATCGAGTTTACAAAGAAATGCATAGACAACGCCTTCGAGTTCCTTGCAAAAGATCAGAAATTGCGCATGCCGACCGGGGAAGTCGAGTTCATCGTGGAATACAGCACCGAGGATGAACAGGTTTTGGCGACTGCCCAGTCCAGAGTCTATAATGAAGGCTTCATCACATTGAAACTGGGACCGATCCTGAACGGCAGCAAGAAAAACAGGGACAATTTCCTTCTGACCGTTACCCATGAGCTTTGTCATGTTTGCCAGCCGAAATACCGCGCCCCCGGCAAGTGGTCGGAATCCAACCGCTATGATGAAATGGTGGCAGCCTGTATGGAACAGGAAGCGTACTACTACTATCTCAATAAAGACTTACTGGATGAAGAAGCGAAGAGCGATTTCTCACCCGTTGATTTCTGGTCGACCATGAACCTTCCCATCGATAAGGCGGCGGATACCGGCAAACAAGACAAAGACCTCATCATTATGCGGCATCAGGGATATCTTTTAGCGCTGTTCCTGCGGTATCTCAAGGAGAATTCCGGACATTACGCGAGTTATCACACCATCATGCGTTCACGCGGCTCCATTTTATCGAAGGGATACTATGCGGAACCGGGCGTCTCCGGTCCCTTGATGGCGGCTTTCGGGATTTCTGAAGCAGAGTTTGATATGCACTACCGCATGTTCATCCGCAAAAACAAGGACCGGATGTCTTCCACCTACACCACCGACCTGAACGATAACGAATACAAGATGTACGAACCGCAAACCTTAACGGAACGTGATAAGATTCATGTCGTATGCACGACCGAAGGCAGCTACACCGCCGGCATCCGCGGCTTTAAACAAAATGAACAATCCTACGCACTTCCGTTGTTGGTGGTGCCCGATTCCAATCTGAAAACCCAGCAGCCGGAACTGGACCTGGTGCCGATCGGGAATTTCGTGACGGTCGGAAAAGTGACCTATATGGAAGCGGAGAAGGGCGTCCGGAAGAGCGATCCCTACCGTAAGATCCTGGAAGTTCACGGAAGCCTTGGCAAATCCAATACAGCGGAACGGAACACCGGTTATACCGTATATCCGCTGGGCAAACCCAAAAAACCGGTGCTGAACGAGACCGGGAACGCATTGACCGTCCAGATGCCGACGCTGGACGGAGCCATCAAAGACGGCTACATGGACGGGTATCTTCTGAAGATAGAAACCAGTTTCGGCGACAAGAAAAACTATGAACTGAACAAGGACTTCTTTGAAAAACTGGTCAACGTGGACAAGAGCAAGCTCTACGGCACGCACGACATGAGTCGGGAGATGGAAGTTACCGTCACGCTCAGGGAATTCCTCAAGGACGGCGACAAGAGATACTACGGGGTGGAAAGCGATCCGGTGAAATTCACCCTCAGCAAAGCCGACACTGTCACCGGTAAAACAGAGATTTTCGTCTATCCGTCGGGTCTTACGGATCATTACACGATGGAAGGCGGACGTATTACCGCGAATCTGGGAGCAAATCCCGAAAACAAATGGGAATTGGTGCTGGAAGGACAGATTATGGCCGGGGAGACCCTGCGCTTTGTCAGAAACAGCGGATCGGAAGGCGATTATTTCACCGAATTGAGTTACTGCTCGGCGGAAGGGCAATCCCGCTATGCGATTGAAGGAGCGGAATCCAGCAGTGTTGTACTGGAACCGGTCGCATCTTTAGGCCGCATTCAGAAAAACGTGAAGGATAAATCCAACGGCAAGACCGCCAACTGTATCTATATCACCACGGGGAATATCCTGCTCAGCGATGAAAACGGAAACTCGGATTACACGTCCATGTGTATCACCCTGTATATCGTGGATTCCTATACCCAACCCTCGATAGGTTCCGAAATTTCATGGACACCGTGAAAAAACACCTCCTGTACCGTACAGGGGGTGTTTTCTTGTGTGTTATTCTTCCGGCACCATGATGGAGATGCCGCCCGGATAGATGCTGAAGTCGATTTCTCCGGGATTTCCGCCGTATTCCCCGTCGAGGGTCCATTCTGTTTTTTCGTCCGCCAGAATTCTTGCGGAAGAGATTCTGCGCAATACGATGTGCGGATTGTCGTAGTCGCCGCGCAATAACGCGGAAGCCGTTTCGGTGAGTTCCTGCAGGTTTTCGGGGCACTTGATCAGAAGAAGTTCAAACTTTCCGTCGTGTAATTCGTTCGAGGTCATTCCCGCGAATTTCATACCCGCCACGGACAGGGAATTCGCGATGGCTCCGAATAGGTAGTCGCCTTCCAGGGTCTCGTCTTCCAGTTCCACCCGCAGATGGCACTTCTTGGAAAGCTGTTCGGGAATGGAACCGATGGCGGTCAGCACATAGGCAGTGTAGCCGAAGATATTCTTGAAGGTTTGATCGGTAGTATAGGCGACAGCGGAGAAAGCGCCGAAGGAAGCGACGTACAGGAAAAACCGGTCGTTGAATTTTCCGACGTCGTACAACAGGGCTGTACCGCCGGTAATGATTTCGGAAGCTTTACCGGTGTCTCTGGGCAGCTTGAGATTCTGCGAGAAATCGTTGGTGGTGCCGGCGGGAATATAACCGATGACCGGATGCATATCTTTCCGGATCAATTCGTTGACGGTATGATTTAACGTACCGTCGCCGCCGATACAGACGACGGAATCATAGGCGGTATCCGTGAGAATGTCTTTCAGTTCCGCGTGAATTCCTTCCGCAATCGGAAAGACGGTGACCGCATACCCGTTGGAGGAAAAATGTTTGACCAGACGAAAAGCGCTGTTTCCGTTATGTCCGGTTCCGGCTTTTTCGTTGATGATCAGCAGGAGTTTCTTCATTCTAAGCACCTCAAGTCTATTGTATATCATTCCGGCAAAACAACGGAAGAATATCTTGACAATAAACCCCGGATATCAAATAATTATGTACATTGATAGACATCGGTTAGGAGTGTGATCAGTCTTTATGGACGGCGACGGTCGAAGTACCTGGTTACTGGCAGTTGTATTATGTATTCTCGGAGCTTTTTATTTTGCGGTTACAGAGACCGCTTTTGCGTCTGTTTCGAGAAATAAAATCAAAACCCTTGCGGAAAAAGATAATGAAAAAGCGAAAACCGCTTTATATATACTGGATCATTTTGATTCGGCGATCACGACGATTCTCATTTGCACCAACATTCTGCATATCGCGGCGGCATCCATCGTTACGGTCAACGTAACACGGATCTGGGGACTGAACGCAGTTTCGGTTTCCACGATCATTACGACCCTCGCGGTGTTTTTCTTCGCTGAAATGCTGCCGAAATCCATCGCGCGGAAATACAGCAGCAAGCTTTCGCTGGCGACCGCCGGTGTTCTGCGTTTTTTCATGATCGTTTTGAAACCTCTGGCGTCGTTATTGACCTGGATCGGAAACGGTGCGGCAAAACTCACCAAGGGGGACGGAGAAGTATCGGTCACGGAAGATGAACTCTACGATATCATTGAGGATATGACGGAATCCGGTTCCTTGGACGAGGAACAGGGCGATTTGATTTCGTCGGCTCTGCAGTTCCAGGATGTGACCGCGGAAAGTATTCTGACCAGCCGTGTGGATGTGGTCGGAATCGACGTCAAAATGTCCACGGAAGAAATCATTGATATCATCAAGAAAGGCAACCACAGCCGCCTTCCGGTGTATGAAGGCTCTTTGGACCATATTATCGGCATCCTTTCGATCCGCAAATTCGTCAAGGCATATCTTTCGGGAAAACCGGTGAAGGATATTACAAAGATCATGGAGAAACCGATTTTCGTCCATCAGTCGGCGAAGATCGACGATCTTCTGAGTATGATGTCCAAGGAAAAACAGAATCTTGCGGTCGTTACCGACAATTACGGCGGAACCCTCGGGATCGTATCCGTGGAAGATATTCTGGAAGAGCTCGTCGGAGAGATCTGGGATGAAGACGACTCGGCGCAGGAGACGTTCGTGAAAATTACGGATGATCTTTACAGCGTCGACGCGGATGATCTGGTGACGGATGTGCTGGATGAACTCGGCGTGGAATATGACGAGGAAACGGAAGACGAATTATCCAACAAGCTGATGAGCGAACTGGCATACGAACACTTCCAGGAGATTCCCAAGGAAGGAGACCGTTTCCGCTATCTGAACACGGAAATCACGGTGCAGATCATGAAACAGAACCGCATTGTGCGCCTGAAGGTGAAAATCCTTCCGGAGGAACAGGAGAAAGAAGGTGAGGACAGATGACGTGGATCATTGCCGGAATCATTGTCTGTGTCCTTCTGTCGGCGTTTTTCTCCTCCTCGGAGATGTCTTTGTCCTCCTGTAACAAGATCCGTCTGGAGAATCTGGAGGAAGAAGGAAACACTTCCGCGAAAACGGCGCGTAAGCTGACTGAAGCGTACGATGACACCTTATCGACGATCCTGGTGGGTAATAACCTCGTGAATTTCGCAGCGTCTTCTTTGGCGTCTGTGCTGGTGATTTTGTTGTTCGGGGAAGGGTATGCGTGGGTGTCCACGCTGGTGCTGACCCTGGTCGTCATCATCTTCGGCGAAACGATTCCGAAGATCGTTTCCAAGAAAAATGCGACAAGATTCGCGCTGGGCGTCGCAAAGCCGGTGCGCTTCCTGTCAATCCTTCTGAAGCCGGTGACCTGGATCGTTGTCAAACTGGTCGATCTGATCACGCTTCCGATGAAAGGGGAAACCGATGATGAAGATGCGGCGGTGGAAGAACTGCACACGTTGATCGATACCGCAGAAGATGAAGAGGTTCTGGATGAAGACTCTTCCGAATTGGTCAGTGCGGCCATCGATTTCGCAGATATTTCCGTATCCGAAGTTATGACTGCCCGGGTGGACATCCTGGCAATCGACATCGACGACGACAAGAAAGAGATCCGCAAGATCGTTGAAGATGCACCGTATTCCCGTATTCCGGTTTATGAGGACAGCATCGACAACATTATCGGCGTCCTTTTGGTCAATCACTATCTGAAGGCTTCTCTGGAAAATCCGGACGTTGATATCCGGCCGTTATTGATGCAGCCTTATTTCACGTATAAAACGAGGAAACTTCCGAGTGTTCTGGAAATGTTAAGGGATTCCCAACAGCACATGGCGATCGTGACGGATGAATACGGCGGAACACTGGGCGTCGTCACGATGGAAGACGTGCTGGAAAAACTGGTCGGGGAGATCTGGGATGAGACCGACGTGGTCGAAGACCGGATCATGGTGAAAGGCGAAGGCGTCTATGAAATTGAAGGCGATACGCCGGTTTCGGAATTGCTGGATCTCATGGATTGGGATTATGACGCGTTCGAATACGAAAGCGAAACCGTCGGCGGATGGTGCATCGAAATGCTGGAAGGATTCCCGGATGAAGGAGCTTCCTTCACCTATGAAGACTGCACGTTTACGGTGATTGAGGTGGATGAACGGCGGGTCAATAAAGTACGCCTGGAAATCCCCGAAAAAGAAAAACCGGAAGACTAAAAGAAAAATGATGTGTGTTGAATACGCATCATTTTTTTTTTTTTTTTTAACCTCGGATGCGGCTATTTTCTGTTTTCTTTAAGGCCGGAAGCGTAAATGCCGGACCCGGCGAAAATAATCGGAAGAATCAAATCGAAAAACGGTTCAAAGGTATACTTTCCGCCCAGAATCAGTACTTCGATCAAAAAATCCGCCAGATTGAAAATGGCAATCGTGACAATGAGAATGATCAGGTTGTTGATGAGTTGCTTGTTCATGATTAGATCTCCTGTTGTCTTCTATTATACGCGATTTACCGCAAGACAGTGAATAAACCTGCAGGGGATGCCCCGTTGGAAGATTTGTGATTCCGTTCATGCGGGATAAAGTATTTGTATTATAATAGAAATAACAGACAGAGGTACTCTTATGAAAAAATCCATCAAGAAGTATTTATCATTTTTACTGGCGCTTCTTCTGATTTTGAATGTTACCGGCTGTAAGGAAAAGACCCCCGAAGGTCCGAAGTATCCGGACCGGGACGTGGACTTGCCGACGGAACTTCCTGATTTAGGGGAAGACGCAATCGCCATCCATTACGAACGGGAAGACAATACCTACGACGGATGGGCTTTATGGTTATGGGATCCGGAAGGAGACGATGACAACGCCGAAGATTACTTCAATTATCAGGATGATTACGGAGTCATGGCGTATTATCCGTTGTCTAAATTCGGAAGTTTATCAGGAGGACGACTGGGTATTATCGTGAAAAGCAAGGGATCCTGGTCCGCGAAAGACGGAACCGACACAGACCGTTATATTGAATTCGTAAAATTCCAGAAAGACGAAAAGAACATTTATCATGTGTATCTCGCAGGAGGGGACGAACACCTTTACACCAGCCCCGAAAAGACGATTTCCGACGTGGTGAATCAGGCGTTATTCCGGGATGAACATACGGTGTACATCGCCGCGTCGAACCCGATTGAGTCCTACAAACTGTATGAAAACGGAACAATGGTTCACGAAGGAAAAGGTGCGGGACGCAGTTCGTTCTCGGATACGCTGGAACTGACGGCGGATTTCAAAGGCAGTTATTCCGTAGAAGTATTGTTCCGCGGCTCGGGTGAAGTGATATCCGCACCGGTTTCCATGACCGGCTTATACAATACCGGCGTCTTCAATGACCTGTACTATTATGACGGAGAACTGGGAGCCGTGTATTCCGCGAATCAAACGGTCTTCCGTGTATGGTCGCCGGTATCGGAAAAGATCGAATTACGCATCTATGACAACGGTACGCCGAAACACGTGTCCGGTACGCTGGGCTCGGATGAATTCGCGAAGTACGACATGGTTCCGGGAGAAAAGGGAACCTTCGAGTACACGATTGCGGAAGATCTGGAAGGCAAATACTATACCTACGTGGTTTACAACGCGAAATATCCGGAAGGCAAGGAAATCGTGGACCCGTATGCCCGCAGTGCCGGGGTCAACGGGGAACGCGGTATGATCGTGGATCTGAAGAAGACCGATCCGGAAGGATGGGACAGCGTCTCTTATCTGAAGCTGAATCCGCGGGCGTTAACCGTTTGGGAAACCCATATCGCGGACGTGACTTCCAGCGATACGTGGACCGGAAGCGCGGAAAACAAGCGTAAATATCTCGGCGTCATTGAAGAAGGCACGACGTATACGGAAAACGGTGTGACCGTGACCACCGGGTTTGATCATATCAAGGAGCTCGGTGTGAACGCGGTACAGTTCATTCCGGTGTTCGATCAGGCGAACAATGAAACCGAATACGTCTTCAACTGGGGTTACAACCCGTTGAACTACAACGTACCGGAAGGCATGTACGCATCCGATCCGTATGACGGACATGTCCGGATCAACGAACTCAAACAGGTCATCCAGGCTTTCAACAAGGCCGGAATCACTGTGATCATGGACGTTGTCTACAACCACGTCAACGGCGCGGAAGGATCGAATTTCGACGTGCTGATGCCGAATTACTATTACCGTTACAATCTCAACGGGACCTTATCCAACGGTTCCGGATGCGGCAACGAAGTCGCGAGTGAATATCCGATGGTCCGGAAGTTCATCGTTGACAGCGTCAAATACTGGACCGAAGAATACAAGTTCGGCGGCTTCCGGTTCGACCTGATGGGTCTTGAAGACATTGAAACCATGAACCAGGTTGCGGCGGAAGTGAAGAAGATCAATCCGGACGCGGTCATCTATGGTGAGCCATGGACCGGCGGAGGCACGCCGCTGCCGGAAGAAGATCAGGCGAAACAGATCAACGCCAACAGATTCGAAGGTTACGGACAGTTCAACGACCAGATGCGTGACGCCCTGATCAAAGGCGGCTTATCCGCACCGAATGAAACCGGCTGGGTCACCGGATCCAACGTTGCGATCACCGATCTGAACAAGATCTCGATGGGTATCAACGGAATCACCTGGAATGCGGCGTATGAGATTGAAGGCGCGGACAAGACGGTGTCCTATGTGACCTGTCATGATAACTTCACGCTGTATGACCGCTGTAAGGCGGCCGGCATTACCGACGAGGAAACGATCCGTAAGATGTGCATTCTGGCGAATACGATCGTGTTTACCTCCGGCGGAACCGGGTTTATGCTGGCGGGCGAAGAATTCTTACGCACCAAACAGGGTAACTCCAACTCCTACATGTCTTCCGATGACATCAACCAGCTGGACTACTCGCTGAAGATCAAGAATGCGGATATTTTCGAAGGCTATCAGAAACTGATTGCGCTGAAACAGAGCGTAGGCGTTCTGCATGAAGTGAATCCGGATATTACCGTGAATGTGCTGGATGACGGCGCGGTTCTCTGGTATGACGAAGGAGACTACCGGATCATCGTGTCCAACAGCCTGACGCCGTCCACGCCGGTATCCGTTGAAGGATACAAGGTATACTGGACCAATGCGGGAAGAGAAGCCGGAAACGAATTGAAACTGAATCCGCTGGAAATCTGGATTATGAAGAAAGGATAAGCATGGAAGTACAAGAATTATTGGAAATCGCCAAAAAGTATTATTCCCTGAAAGAACTGGACACCGGAGGATTTACCGGGTTCAAAGTCAACGGCATGAAATTCGACGTGCACACTTACGAGGCGGAAGGTCTCGGGCGTATTTCGACGATGTACGCCGCAGGAATGTTCGGCGCGGTGAAAATGACCACCTTCATCGTCAATCCGTTTGATGTGGACGCACCGTTATTGTCGATTGACCGCATGAACATGATGGGAAACGATCTTCTGTATCTGGAGCCTTTTGACACTACGCTGGAACACGGCTTCAACGAAGAAGATCTGACGAAGGTGATGGAAAAGAACCGTGCGATTCCCGCCAATGAAGTCAAGGAAAACTGGTACGACCATATGCGTATGAAAGCCACCGACTTCAAAAAAGGAAAAAAGAAAGACGCTGCGGACATGGACGCCTACATCAAAGAATATCTGGACGTTTTCATGAAGGAACTGACGCACACGAAGAAAGTATCCGATCCGGAAGAGAAAAAACGCCGTGCGGCAGTATACTCCGACGGTTTGGTAGCCAACGGAGGACCTTCCACGGATGTCTTCAAGAAATCGTTCGGCGATGAAAAGACGAAGGAGTTCTTTGATAAGGTCTTGTTCGGCGTACGGGGTTGATCTATGAACGAAGTGAAATGTCCGAATTGCGGAACCGTGTTTCAGATCGATGAGTCGATTTACGAATCCATCGTGAAACAGGTCCGCGACAAGGAGTTTGAGTCTGCGCTGGCCAGACAGGAAAGCGTCTGGAAAAACGAAAAAGAAAGCGCGGTAAAACTGGCGGAAGAAAAGACCGGGCGTTCCTATCTGGAGAAGTTATCCGATAAAGACCGTAAGATTACGGAACTGGAAGGAAAACTGCATCTCCGGGAGTCAGAAGAAAAGGTTCGCCTGCAGGAAGCCGTCGGGAAAAAAGAAGCGCAGCTCCAGCAGAAGGAACAGGAAATCGTCCGTTTGAAAAGCGCGTTAGGCAGTAAGGAAACGGAAAAGGAACTGGCCGTGAAAGAAGCCATTTCCGACCGCGAACAGAAAATCGCCGATTTGAACACGGCGCTTCTCACGAACCGGAACAAGTACGAAACAGAAAAGCAGTCCTTGAAGGAAACCTTCGATGAGAAGCTGAAACTGAAGGACGAACAGATTGCGTACTACAAGGACTTCAAGGCGAAACTGTCTACCAAGGGAATCGGGGAAAGCCTGGAACAGCATTGCGCGGATGAATTCAACAAGATTCGCGCCGCCGCTTTTCCGCACGCCTATTTCGGAAAGGACAACGACGCCAGCGGCGGGACCAAGGGAGACTTCATTTTCCGCGAACAGGACGAATCCGGAACGGAAATTGTGTCCATCATGTTTGAGATGAAAAATGAAGCCGACGAAACCGCGGTGAAGCACAAGAACGCCGATTTCTTCAAGAAACTGGACAAGGACCGCAAGGAGAAAAACTGCGAATACGCGGTATTGGTGACGTTGTTGGAACCGGAGAGCGACTTCTACAACCAGGGGATCGTGGATGTTTCCTACGAGTATCCCAAGATGTACGTGATCCGGCCGCAGTTCTTCATCCCGCTGATCACATTGCTGCGGAATGCCGGTCTGAAAGCGGTAAATGCCAACCGGGAACTGGCGTTAGTCAAAGCGCAGAATATTGATATCACAAACTTCGAACAGTCCATGAAGGACTTCCAGGACAGTTTCGCGGTCAATGTAGACCGGTATCACAACAACTTCGAGACTGCGATCAAACAGATCGACGAAACGATTTCAAAACTGGAAAATGTACGGGATAATCTGCGGAAAGCGGATAACAATCTGCGCATCGCCAACGACAAGGCCCAGAAGCTTACCATCAAAAAACTGACCCGCAACAATCCCACAATGAAGAAAAAGTTTGAGGATTTGCACAATCAATAGTATGATAAAGTCCGTAATCTGATACGGACTTTTCTTATGGCAAACAAAACGAAAACCAACGCACTTCGCATGCTGGATTCCGCAGGGATCCGCTACACAATTCACGAATACCGCACAGACGGTCCTTTGGACGCGGTTTCCGTGGCAGGTTATTTGCACGAAGATCCCGACCGGGTATTCAAGACGCTGGTGACGGCGGCTCCTTCCGGGAATCATTATGTGTTCTGTATTCCGGGAAACTGCGAAATGGATCTGAAAAAATGCGCGAAGGCGGTGAAGGAAAAATCAATCGCGATGATTCCGCAGAAGGAATTACTGCCGCTGACGGGATATATTCACGGGGGTTGTTCGCCGGTGGGAATGAAGAAACCGTTTGTGACGGTGATTCATGAGACGGCGATGCTGTATGAAACCATCTGTGTTTCCGCGGGAAAGATCGGAATGCAGGCGGAACTGGATCCGGAAGAATTACGAAAACTGATCGGCGCGGAGTACGCGGATCTTGTGAGGGAATAAATGACGAGACTTTGGGAAGTCCTTTCGGAAAATGTGCTGGATACGCTGAAACTGATACCGTTTCTGTTTTTGACGTACCTGATTCTGGAATGGATCGAGAATAAAGCCAATGAACGCACCGTAGAATGGATCCGGAAAAGCGGAAAGAACGGACCGCTGTACGGAAGTCTTCTGGGATTGATTCCGTTATGCGGGTTCAGCAGCGCCGCGGCGAATTTCTATACCGGGAAAATCATTACGCGCGGAACGTTGATTGCCGTTTTTCTGGCGACCAGCGACGAAATGATTCCGATCCTGATCAGCGGAGGAATTTCTGCGGCGGAAATCTTCGGCGTTCTTTGGAAAAAATGGCTGATCGCGATTCTGGCCGGTTATCTGATCGATTTTCTTTTGCGCCGCGACAAGAACGAGAAGTTCGCCATTGAACAGATGTGCGAAGACGCGGGATGCGAATGTGAAGAAGGCGGTATTGCCCGCTCGGCCTTGGTGCATACCGTGAAGACCGGCTTGTTTATTCTGGGAATCAATCTGGCATTGGGGCTGTTCGTGGAATACGCGGGGGAAGACGTGCTGCGGAATCTTTTCAAAGCCGGTGCGGGAATCTGGGGCGTTCTTCTGATGGCCGTCATCGGATTGATTCCGAACTGCGGAATATCGGTTTTGATCACAGCGCTGTATGTGGAGGGAACTCTCGGATACGGAGCGTTTATGGCCGGGTTATTGAGCAATGCCGGCGTAGGTCTGGCGGTTTTGTTCCATTTGAATCACGATAAGAAGGATGTCCTGAAAATTACGGGAATCCTGGTGATGTGCGCCGTAGCGGCAGGTCTTCTGTTCAATCTTTGGGGATGACAAAAAAGCATGGATCCCCGGCTTTTGCGATATTGACATTTGACCTCCTTTTCGGTAGTATCCATTTGTAAAGCGTTGAAGGAAAGAGTACGCGGATCCAAGGCCTAGAGAATTCCCGAAGTGCTGGAAGGGAATGCGAAGAAACCGCGGAAGATGATTCCTGAGCGGCCTGCAAAACAGGACGGGTACGCCCGTTACAGCGATGAGTCACGTACTCGGTAAGGTCTTCATTGCGAGGTGAAGATGAAGAAAGGTGGTAACACGGAAGGCTTCCGTCCTTGGGGATGGGAGTTTTTTACGTTTATACCATAAATACAAGGGAGGACATCAACATGGCAAAAAAGAAAAAGTCCGTTGGTCAGCTTCTGCTGGGCAATTGGGACACCAAGACGATCGTAGGGGTAGCGATCGGCGCAGCATTATTCGGCGTTTTAATGAACTACGGCGGAATCCGCGTGTTCACCAATACGTCCTTATCGACCGCAATGATCGTTCCGGTTATCGTCGGCGCATTATTCGGTCCGCTTCCGGCAGCTTTAGCGGCATTCTTCGGAAACGTGATCGCCGACCTGATCGGCGGCTGGGGCTTCTGGTTTGACTGGTCGGTAGGCAACGGCCTTGCGGCATTCTTTGTCGGCTTATTACCGTTATACGGCGCTTACATCACCGACGGTGTATTCAAGACCAAGCACATCGCGTATTATGCAATCTGCGTTGTCGTCGGTCAGTTATTCTCGTTCGGCGTTGTTACACCGTTCTTGACCTATCTCTGGTACAGCTCGGATTTAACCATCACGTTCAGCCAGGCATGGGCGGCTTCGGCAGCGAATATCGCGGTTCAGTTAGTCGTAGGTATTCCGTTACTGTTTGTCTTAGCGAACCGTTACAAGCGCGGCACGAACCTGACGAAGGAATAATGGCCGCTCCGGTCATCGAATTCCAGGATTTTTCATTCCGATACAAATCTCAAAATGAGGACACTCTGAAGCACATTAACCTTGTCATCAACAAGGGCGAGAAGGTCCTCATTTTGGGTCCTTCGGGATCGGGAAAATCCACCCTCGCGAACTGTATCAACGGGTTGATTCCTTTCAGTTATCCGGGAGAGATCACCGGTTCCTGCAAGGTCGCGGGGATTGAAACCCAGGAAGCCAATCTCTTTACCTTATCGAATCACGTCGGCACCGTTCAACAGGATTCCGACGCGCAGTTTATCGGCTTGTCGGTAGGGGAAGACATCGCCTTTTCACTGGAAAACGATTGTGTGCCGCGATCGGAGATGCTGGGAAAGGTGGAAGAGGCTGCGCATACCGTCGATATGGACGGATTTTTGGAAGAACTCCCTTATGATCTCTCCGGAGGTCAGAAACAGAAAGTCGCACTCGGCGGCGTTTTGCATAACGACGTGGAAATCCTGTTGTTTGACGAACCGTTAGCCGCGTTGGATCCCGCGATGGGAATGACCGCGGTCGATCTGATCGACCGGATTTACCGCGAAAAAAATAAAACTGTATTGATTATCGAACATCGTCTGGAAGATGTCCTTTACCGTCATGTGGACCGGATTATTCTGATCAACGACGGTCAGATTGCCTTGGACACTAATCCGGACGATTTACTGCGCTCGAATGTCCTGAAGGACATGGGGATTCGCGAACCGTTATACATCAGCGCCTTAAAAAACGCGGGCTGTGTATTCGGACCGGAATACCGCCTGGCCGATCTGGACGAGCCGGATATTTCCTTGTACAGGGAAAACCTTGTCCGTCACTTTGAAGAACAGAAACCTTCCCTGAAAAACGAGGTACCCTCCGGGGAAGAATTGCTGAATGTAGATCACGTGACGTTCTCGTACGGAGATTTTACCGCGCTGAAAAACATTTCCTTCCGTGTGAAGAAAGGCGAACGGATCTCGGTGATCGGGAAAAACGGCGCCGGAAAATCCACGATGGCGAAATTACTGTGCGGCATCATCCGGCCTGATGAAGGAACCGTTACCTTCCGCGGAGTCAATTGCGTTCAATACTCGATCCGGGAACTCGGACAGAAGATCGGGTATGTCATGCAGAATCCCAACCAGATGCTGGTGAAGGATATGATCCGCGACGAGATCCAGCTGGCGATGAAACTGAACAAATTCCCCGAGGAGACGATAGAAAAGAACGCTGAAGAAGTTCTGAAGATGACCGACCTTTATCCGATGCGCAACTGGCCGATTTCCGTACTGAGCTACGGACAGCGCAAGCGCGTCACGATTGCGTCCATTCTTTCTCTGCGTCCGGAAATCGTTATCGTGGATGAACCGACGGCCGGGCAGGATTATAAACACTACACGGAAATCATGAACTTCTTAGAAAAACTGAACCGGGAATACGGTATCACGATCTTGTTCATTACGCATGATATGCACCTGGCCATCGAATATACCGACCGCTCGATCGTTTTCTCGGACGGGGAACTCCTGGCGGATGATTATGTCTTCCGCGTACTTTCCGATAAAAAAGTCATTGAGAAGGCCAATCTGAAGAATACTTCGCTGGTATTGCTGGCGGAGAAAGCCGGCATCGATCCGGAACTCTTTATCCACGCCTTTATCGACGAGGAAAGGAGGAACCGCGCTCATGGATAAACGATTATTCATCAATACGAAGCCGGGGAATACCTTCTTAGATAAACTGACCGGAAAAACGAAGGTCCGCACGTTCCTGATCCTGATTTTCCTGTTGATCGCGACGTGGGATTTCCGGCTGATCCTGCCGTTATTCTTCCTGGGGCTTTTCGCGTTACTGTCCCTGCACCCGGATCCCAAAAAGATGTGGGGTGTGACGATTTTCATCATCCTGATGAATCTGTTCAATCTCCTGCTTCTTTGGCTGGTGTCGCCGGATTACGGAAGAAATCTTTGCGGAGAATCCACGGTATTATTCCGGCTGTCGGAGTTTTACATTGTGACCGCGGAGACCTTATGGTACTTCTTAGTCCGCTTTACCAAATTCGTCGCGACGTTTTTGATTTCGATGACGTTCATCCAGTCCATTACGCCTTCGGAGATGTCGGCGGGACTGCATTCGATCAAGATTCCGTACAAGATCTGTACGATCGTTTCGATTGCGTTCCGGTATATTCCGGATATCACCCGTGATTTCAACAACATCAAAATCTCCATGCAGGCCCGGGGAATGGAACTTGATCCCAAGAAGACCAAGCTCGGTGAACGTCTGAAACAGAACGTTTTGATTCTGGCGCCGTTGGTCATCACGTCGTTTGACCGTGTCGGAAACATTTCCAACGCGATGGACCTGCGCGGATTCGGCAAGAAGAAAGACCGCACCTACTACAGCGAACACGAGGACACCAAAGGGGATAAGATCATGCTGCCGGTTTATCTGGCATTCCTGGCGCTGTTCCTTGTGATCGTGTTTATGAACATCTTCCACCCCTCCGCCTATGAGGTCTGGTGCCCATGGATCGGGTAGAGGAATTCCGTCAGTATTTCATGAAACACGCGGAAGGGCTTCGCGGACTTTTGCGGATCCCCTCCGTTTTTGACGCAGGCACATGTTCCGCGGAATATCCCTACGGGAAACCTTCCCATGACGCCCTGATGTATATGAAAAACATCCTGGAAAAAGAAGGCTGGGATGTTACGGAATACGAACACAAAGCTCTTTCGGTTTCGTTCGGCGAAGGACCGCGTATCGATCTGGCGTCGCACTTAGACGTAGTGGAACCCGGGGATGGCTGGGATTTC
>CACZNO010000091.1 GCA_902782505.1 uncultured Erysipelotrichaceae bacterium
CCCTGTACTTTCTCCGCCAGTTCCGTTGTGTTCATGTCTTTATAATCTTCATACGGGATCGGATCCAGGAAAATGATTTCCGGATCTTTCTCCGTATTTCCCTTTACGTCGATCAGATACGAATTCTTCATCGCGACCGGTACGACCGGAACCTCTGCCATGAACGCCGGTTTCAGGGCTCCGGGCTTGAATTCGTTCATCTCCGCGCTTTTTGACCGGGTGCCTTCCGGGTAGATAACGACAGATTTGCCTTCCTTGAGCTTTGCGGCCGTATCCTTTACCATCTGCAGCGCCGCGCGCATGTCATCCCGCTGAAACGCAATCATCTCCATCGTCTTCATCCAGGAGGAAATAATCGGAATCTTCGTATTCTCCACTTTGGATACCATGGTGGACGGCGTCGGACACTTCTGTATGAAAATAAACGGATCCAGTGATCCCTGATGATTGGACACAAAATAAACCGGCACACCCATCGGCACCTTTTCCGCTCCGCGTGTTACAACGCGCACACCGGCACTGTTGACAACTTTATCTGCCCAGTATTTCAAAACCTGAAAGCGTACCGAAAAGTTTTCCTTGCGGCATCTTCTTGCGGTGATCCAGATCGGTAAAAGATAAAACAGCATCCGGATCCATAACAGGACTTTTTTCATACGGTATCCTCCCTGTCGTAAACATATACGGAAAAACCATCATACCGCAGAATCTGCGCGGTGTAAAAACCTTCCGTGAAATTTTCACGCCAAAACGTGTCCACGGTATACTGTCCGTCGATTCTCGTCAGATAGATCCTTTTTGCGTATTTTAAAGCTTTCTGATACACGCTTTTCCCGCCTGCGACAAAATACTCACCGGAAGACTTTTGCGCTTCCTCCAGCACGTTTTGAAGCGATGTCGCGGTCGTTACGTTTTCAAACGGATAAACAAGATCCGGATTCGAAGAGACGACGATGGTCTTTCTGCCCGGCAGCGGTTTTCCGATGCCGTCAAACGTCTTGCGCCCCATGATCAAAGTTGCGCCCATCGTCGCATTTCTGAAAAACGCCAGTTCGCTTTTGATATGCCACGGAAGATGACCGCGGTAGCCGATTCCTCCGTTTTGATCCATCGCCAGAATCAGACTGATCATTTATACGGACACCTTCCCTGTGATCTTGCCGTGCGGATCATATCCTTCCAGCACGATATCTTCAAAGCGGAAATCGTTGATATCCTTCACATCTCTTGCGAAACGCACCGTCGGTAACGGTCTCGGTTCTCTTTCAAGCTGCGTTTTGATCTGTTCGTAATGGTCCGTATAAATGTGCAGATCACCGAACGTATGAACCATCTCATAGGGTTCGTACCCGCATACGTGCGCTACCATCATCAGTAACAGCGAATAACTCGCGATATTAAACGGAACTCCCAAAAAGAGGTCGGCACTGCGCTGGTAAAGCTGTAAAGAAAGCTTTTTGCCGTCCGCGGATACGTAAAACTGCATCAGTGTATGGCACGGCATCAAAGCCATCTTCTCGTTTTCTCCCGGATGCCACGCGCAGATAATCAAACGCCGCGAAAACGGATTGGTTTTCAGTTCCTGAATCAGATTGGCCAATTGGTCCACGCCGCCGAAATCCCGCCACTGTTTGCCGTAGATCGGTCCAAGATCCCCGTACTTTTCCGAAAAGGCGTCATCCGTCAGAATGCGGTCAATGAACTCTTCCATGGTTTCCCCGCGGTAATCTTCCGATTCCGTGAATTTCTTATACGGCCATTCATTCCATATCCGTACTTTGTGCTGCGCGAGATATCTCAGATCGGTTCTTCCCGCAATGAACCATAAAAGCTCATACACGACGGCTTTGAAGAAGACTTTCTTCGTCGTTAAAAGCGGAAAGCCCTTCGTCAGATCATAGCGGGTCTGATAACCGAAACAGGATTTCGTTCCGGTGCCGGTGCGGTCTTTCCGTTCAATTCCGTTTTCCATTACGTAACGGCATGCGTCCAGATATTCTTTCATAAGGGTTCCTCCCTTTTTTAGAAATTATACAGGAAAATAGACAGATGCGCTATTTTTGTTTCTTCTTGGAACAGATGCGCAGCGTCAGATAACTGACAGTTTCGGCCATTACAACCAACACCAGCCTTCCGTCTTCTTCTCCTTTTTCCTTGATCGTGCTGATCCTTCCGCGAATTGCGACATAATCTCCGAGCTCGCTTTTTTCTATCAAGCGGTCCGCTTCCCCGTTCCAGAACTCCACCGCGACAACATCGGTCTCATACTCCCCTTCGGAATTGCGGAACGGTCTTTCCAGTTCCAGATCAAACAGAACATGGTCTACCTTTTTGACATCCGTGACCACATACGGCATTTTGACGATTTTCCCGATCAACTCACATGAATTCAGCATATCATCCCTCCTATGATCTTACTTTACGATGTTTGTTCGCGTTCATGCAAAGCGCCGATTTTACTGCAAACCGGCGTTTTTTTGTCGATATTCGGAAGAATTCTGCCGTATATGGCAGGATTGACGATTTATTCTTCGATTTCCAGCGTCAGGATCTCGGAAGTCAGTTCTTCTAAAGGAACGATTTCCGGCGTCAGGATCAATTCTCCGGACACCAGTTCGTTACCGGTTTCCTGCAACTGCGCCGCCGCATCCGGCGCCAAAGCGGCTCCGTACCGCGTGCTCAAAGCTCCTTCCGGGAATCCGGCGGTATAATTGGCGCCGCTGATTCTTCCGCTTTGGTAATTCACCATGAAACTGCCAAACAGTTTGGAGTAATTCAGGACGATATAAAACGACGTAAACTCTCCGTATTGGGTTCCCAAACCGATGTATTTCATACCGGTGCGGATGGCGTATTGCCGGATATACGGTTCCAGTTTCTCCCCGGTATACAGGATCGCGTCCGAAGAAGTCACAATAGTTTGATAGATCACCTGGTTGATCGCATTCGCCGATTTTCCCGATACATTGAAATACTTCAGGGAGAATTCCTTTCCGGAATTCCCCAGGGTTTCCTCCAGTCCTTCCATGAGGCCTTCAAAGAACCGAACGCTTCGCTCATCGTGATAATCATCCAGAACACCGGCCGTCGTACAGCGGTTTAACGGGATCGTTCGGCCTGCGGTATAACCGGCTTCGTAATAGCTGAAATCCAGCGCATGAACGTTTTGCGGTACTTCGGTCTCCGGGTGTTCTTCCAGATAGGTATCGAATAAGAGGAACTGCATTTCCGGATATTCCGGCGCAACGGTCAGAACCGTATCCTTGAACATCGCCGGAACGATGACGAAACCGCATTCGGCGTTCTTTGCCAGATCTAGGGCCCCGCGCAGTTTTCCCGCCGTGTTACCCGTAATCGTAAAGACGGAATACTCGGTTTTGTACGCCTGACAATACTCCTTTAAAGCTTCCTGAATGCTTTCGGTATTCTGTTCCTGCGCCGTGTTCCCATATTCTTCTATCACGACGAAATCCACGCGGGTGCTCTTGGACGCACCTTCGCAGCCCGCGCAAAATAACATCATGCATATTCCCAGAATCAACAATACGGTTTTTTTCATAGAATTCTTATTCTTCGTCCACTAAAACATCCCGGGGTTTGGAACCGTTCGCCGGTCCTACAATTCCCCGCTCCTGCAGAAGATCCACGATCCTTGCCGCCCGGTTGTATCCCAAACCGAACTTCCGCTGAATTAAGGAGGTGCTGGCTTTTCTTTCTTTCAGGACAAACTTCAGCACTTCCGAATACATCGGATCATCTTTGTCGGTATCCGCGTAGCCGTCGTTGCCCATGTCATCCGCAGCGTGTAACGCGTTATAGATTTCTTCCGCGTAGAACGGCTTGGCCTGACGTGAAACATATGTCGTCACACGATGTACTTCTTCATCCGTGACGAATACGCCCTGTAAGCGTTTGGGAGTAATGCCCTGCGGCTTATACAGCATATCGCCGTTGCCTAAGAGGTTTTCGGCTCCGGTCTGGTCGAGAATGACCTTGGAGTCGATCCCGTTGGTGACTGCAAACGAAATTCTCGAAGGAATGTTCGCCTTGATGACACCGGTGATGACATCGGTGCTCGGACGCTGGGTCGCCACGATCAGGTGAATACCCGCCGCGCGCGCTAACTGGGTAATGCGCTGGATGGACTGTTCGACTTCTTTTCCCGCCACGACCATAAGGTCCGCCAATTCGTCGATGATTACGACAATATACGGCATTTTCCGGATGTTCGGATCGTTTTTCGCCTCAACCCAGCGGTTGTATTCTTCGAGTTTCTTTACACCGGCTTTCGAGAACTTGTCATACCGGTCGTTCATCATCTGTACGACGACCTGTAAAACTCTCGACGCGGTCTTGGGATCGCTGACAACCGGTCCTAAAAGATGCGGAACTTCCTTGTACTCGCTGAATTCCACCTTCTTCGGATCAATCAGAAGAAGCTTGACATCGGCCGGATTCTGCCTTAACAAAAGCGAACAGATGATTGCGTTCATACAGACGGATTTTCCCGATCCGGTCGATCCTGCCACCAATAAGTGCGGCATTTTTTCCAGATCGCAGAACACCGACGCGTCAAATAAGTCCTTCCCCAGCGCCACTGCCAGAGGTTTAGCGGCAAACTTGTCCGGGATATTCATCAAAAGATCGCGCATGTGCACGACGGTATTCTCGACATTCGGGATCTCGACCCCGACGCCGCGCATACCCGGAATCGGCGCTTCGATACGGATCGTGCGGGCGGCGAGTTCCATCTTGATGTTGTCCTGAATATTGACGATCCGGTTGACATTGATACTGGCTTCCGGACGGATCACGAATTTCGTAACCGAAGGTCCGATGTGCGTATCCACCAGCGTGGCACTGATGGAGAACTGTTCCAATACTTCAATGAGCCGTTCGCCCTTCTCCTTCGCCGCCATGACGTTGGCGCTGTTTTTCTTCGCAGAAGAAGGATCCAGCATCCGTGAAAGATTCGGCAGGCGGTAGTTCCTGTAGTCGCTGTACTTCGTGTGCTCTTCCCATTTTTCCCGGCTTTCGATCGGGTCCACTTCATCTGTTTCCAGATCCATTTTGGTCTGGGACGGCGCAAAGTAATCCGCCTCGGTATACTGCGGTTTCTTCTCGGGTTCCGTAACGATTTCC
>CACZNO010000092.1 GCA_902782505.1 uncultured Erysipelotrichaceae bacterium
GCTTCTTCAAAGGCCTTCTGGCAGTCTTTCGCGTCATAGATGCCGCTGATAAACTGTTTCACATCGATGATGCCTTCCGAAACGAGTTTGGAGGCGACGATGAAATCGTGTTCGTTCGAGTTGGCGCTTCCCAGGATGGAAATCGCTTTTTTGTGGATCTTGTGCGGACTTACGGAAATCGGATGATCCGGATAGATGCCGCTGTAGATCATGAGCTTGCCCATCTGGCCCAGGTAGTCCACGCATTCTTCCGCCACGGAGGCGATCGGGGTGGTGTCAAAGACCGCGTCCGCGCCTAAACCGCGGGAATATTCGAAAATCTTTTCCCTGGTGTTTTCCTTAGCGGGGTTGATGACGTGCTTCGCGCCGATGCGTTTGGCGAAGGCGAGGCGTTCTTCGTTCATGTCGACAACGATGACGCAGGCGCCTTTATGTACGCAGAGTTCGGTATGGAGAAGACCCATGATTCCGGCGCCGATGATGACGACATAATCGCCGAACTGCGGGTTGACGGATTCAACGCTGTGAACGACGCAGGAAACCGGTTCGATCAGGGAAGCTTCCGCCGCGGAAACGTCATAGTATTTGAATACGCTGTGCGGGGTTCCCATAACATATTCCGACAAACCGCCTGAACCGATGATGGATTGTCCCGGGAGGATTTTCTGGTTGGTGAAGTGTTCGCAGGCCTGGGCATTTCCGTCACGGCAATGCGTGCACACTCCGCAGGGATGCGTCACGCCGTAGACGACCTTTTGTCCCGGCTCCCATCCGGAACCGGCCAGTTCTTTTCCGACTTCCACGACGGTGCCGCTGACTTCGTGTCCGCCGATCAAAGGAAGCGGGTCGTGGTGCACGCCGTTAAAAACGCGCTGTTCGTAAGTGCAAAGCGCACAGTATTCGGTTTTGATGAGAATCTTGTCAGGGTCGCATGCCGGTTTGGGGAATTCGCGGATCTCGACTTTTCCCTTTTCCGTGAAGACGATTGCGTGCATGATTTCAGACATAATCAATACCTTCCTAACTTTATTCTACACTATATATGTATTCTATACTGCCGGACGGCGGAAAGGTTTCCGAAAAAAACACGCCTTCGAAAAGACGTGTTCAGTATTTTCCGAGATACTCGGTGATAATGTGACAGATGATCGTCAGCGATACGCGGGAATAACTCGACGCGGCATCGTTTTCGACGATGTTTTCAGAATAACCGATGACGGTGACGTCCGAAAATTTTTCGAGATTGGTGCCTTCCACGCAGCAGCAGGAGACGACTTTCGCGCCGATCTTCTTGGCCATTTCCGCGCTTTCGGCAAGTTCCGGCGTCGTGTTGCGCACGGAGATGATGAAGACGAGGTCATCGCTTTTGACGAGATATTCGGTGCGCTTCATGATGATGGAATCCTTCATGACAAACGCGTTGTATCCTAAAAGCATCAGATAGTGCTGGAATTCCTCCGCGACCAGCGCCGTGTAACCGCGGGCATAGATGAAGATGCGGTTGGCGGATTTGATGTATTCCGTGATCTTCAGGATCGAGGGAATGGAGATGTTGTCGATGGTGCGGGTGCATTCGCGTAAGGACTGCGTCAGGATATCGTTGACCGAAAGAGAATCCGGAGAATACAGGGGCTGGCGCTGCTGGAGACTGTAGCGCAGTTCGGAAATCCCGTTGTAGCCGCATTTGCGGATCGCGCGTGAAACGGTCGCCAGGGAAGTATAGGTTCTGGCAGCGATCATCGTGATCGATAAATCGGACAGTTCTTTTTCGTGATCGTTCAGATAATCAATCACGTGTTTTTCGGATTCGGATAGATTCAGATAATCTTCGTCGCTGATTTTGATGGGCATATTACACCTCGTAACATTCAAAGTATACAATAGAAATAAGCGGAAGAGGGCTTGCCGAATAAGAAATTGTTTGGTTCATGAAAATGTTTTCGCAGGGAAAATGCGCGAAAAAACACGACATTCAACACAATTTAACGGTTTTTCACAAAATTTACACATAATTTTGGAAGGATTTCCGCTCGGAAACTTGTCAAAAAAAACAGAATGACGATAAAATAAAGTAGTAATCAGAGGGAAAAGCTTGTTTTTAGGTACGGTTAAACGTCAAGAAGTTTGTATGATAATCTTCGTAGTTTCCGGAAATTGAAGTAATAGGAGCAAGACGGTTTCCGGAAGGGAAGATTTCATAATATAGCAGCCAATAAACGAAAGGGGAGATGTAAATTGGTATTAAAAGCTATAGTTGTTGCATTAATCGCAACATGTAGTACCTGGTGGTTCAGCCATACCATTACCAGAACCTGGTTATATCCTATTTGGTCGGGTTTCTTAGTAGCATTAGTAATGGGCGAACCGTTAAAGGGTATGATGATTGCTGCAGCAATCAACTTACCGTATGTAGGTTTCATTACAGCGGGTGGATCGATGCCGTCGAACGCAATGTTCGCTGGTCCGGTCGGAACAGCTCTTGCTCTGGTTTCCGGTATGGATGCGAACACAGCTTCTTCTGTTGCCGTATTAATCGGTGCTGTCGCGGTATTCGCTTGGAATGCTTATATGACTGTTAACGCGAACTGGGTACACCTGGCCGACAAGTTCTTAGCAGAAGGCAACCTGAAGATGGTCCGTGCGATGAACTATGTTCCGTCCTTCTTCGTATCCCTGGTTCTGAACGGTTTACCGGCGTTCTTCGTAGTCGTCTACGGCGCGAAGTTCGGTGAATGGTTACAGGCATTCCCGCAGTGGATCATGGACGCGTTTGCATTAGCAGGCGGTCTGTTACCGGCGCTTGGTGTTGGTATGTTATTGAACTACTTAGCTAAGACCAAACTGATCCCGTTCTTCTTCTTAGGTTTCGCTCTGGCGAAGTTCCTGAATCTGTCCACGATGATGATCACCGTTATCGGTGCAATCATTGCGTTACTGATTTACTACTTCCAGAACGACCCGGATAAGGTAGGTGAATAGCAATGGCAGAATTAACTAAGAAAGATTTAGTCAAGAACTGGTTATTAGGTTACTCTTCTGAAACGTGCTACAACTATGAACGTTTACAGGGTTTAGGTAACACCAACGCTTTCATGCCGATCATCCGTGCTCTTTACCCGAAGGAAAGACAGGCAGAAGAATTAAAGAAATATCTGATCTTCTTCAACACTGAACCGTCCTGGATGGGTACTGTAGTCCATGGTATTACCGCGGCTATGGAAGAAAAGAGAGCGAACGGCGAAGAAATCACTCCGGATGATATCATCTCGTTACGTTCTGCATTAATGGGTCCGTTAGCTGGTATTGGTGACGTTGTTTCCCAGTCCATCTGCTACCCGATCTTAGCTGGTATCTGCATTTCCTTGGCGTTAAACGGCAACTTTGCAGGACCGATCTTATTCGAAATCGTTTATAAGGTATTAATGTTAGGTCTCGGCTATACCATGTATATGCTGGGCTACAACAAAGGTAGAGAAGCAATCGTTGACTTGCTGCAGACTGGTCTGTTAGACAAGATCCTCGAAGCGGTTTCTATCGTAGGTTTAATGGTAGTTGGTTCCATCGGCGCGAACAACGTCAGCTTAGACCTGAGCTTCCTGAACTGGGAATTCGTCAACAAGTTAGGTACCATTACCTTCAACGTACAGAAGGATATCTTCGACGGCTTATTACCGGGCTTATTACCGTTACTGGCAGTCTTAATCGTTTGGAGACTGTTGGCTAAGAAGGTTAAACCGTCGACCATCATTATGTACATCTTCGTATTTGCGTTCTTATTAGTTGCGATCAGATTCTTAATGGGTCAGTACGCATAATATTCGCTGATACAAAAATGATCTATGTGCGGGGTCGTCATGATCCCGCACATATCTTGTATTTAGGTGTCACAACAGAATTGAGGTGCAGACAATGTCAGAAAAACATGTTCCGATTTATCCTTCGGTGATGTGCTGCAAGCCGTGGGAACTCAAAGAATATCTGGAAGAATTCGAAAAAGCGGGAATCGCCGGGATCCATTTCGATGTAATGGACGGTCATTATGTTCCGAATGTAATGTTAGGAACCGATGATTTCAA
>CACZNO010000093.1 GCA_902782505.1 uncultured Erysipelotrichaceae bacterium
CTGTGGTTCGGAATCGGAAGACCCAAGGGAAAGGCGCCTGAAGGTATGGAATACTGCATCATGATCGCGATCGCAAAGATGCCGGCAACAAGTTTCCGCAAGGACATGTTCAAATCGAAACGCAAGTCTTTGGAAGAAACGTGGGAAGGCGGTATGCCGGCACTGGCGGATATCGTGCGGTTTTCCCCAAGCGCCTGTAATTCCCAGCCCTGGTTTACCGTAAACGAAGGGAAAACTCTGACAGTCTACCGGTTTAAACGGTCCGGCGTGCGGGGAATTATGCCGAAGCTGATGGTCAGTTACTACAACCGGATCGACCTTGGAATTTATCTGTTCATTCTGGAGACATGCCTCGCACATGAAAATTATTCATGGAAAAGGGAACTGTACCGGGACGATTCGGAAGAAGAGGACAAGCGGATCCGGGTCGCACGGTATACGCTTCAGTAACGGAGGAAGTATGTTCAAAGATCTGGTCTGGAAGTACTATTACAAAGCGAACGGCTATAACTACAGTTGTTCGGAAGCGATGATTCATGCGTCGAACGATTACTTTCATCTGGATTTGTCCGAAGATGTTTTCCGCTTGGTCTGCGCCTACAGCGGAGGAGCGGGACATGATGAAATGTGCGGAGCTCTGGCTTCAGCGATCGGTGTGTTAAGCGTACTCTATTCGGTGAATCAAAGAGCGCACGATTCCGCGCGGATGAAAGAACTTCGCAATGAATTCTTTGCGCGGTTTGACAGCCGAATGGGACCGTACAGATGTCTGGAGCTCAAAAAGAGATACGCAGATCCGGTGCGTAAATGTGAAACGGTCGTGTGCGCCTGCGCAGATATCCTTGAAGAAATCCTGCGGGAAAACCCGCCGGAGGAGGATTGAAATATGTGCGGAAGGTATTCGTTTGTGAAATCGATCCCCGACGCCAGGATCGCCGCCATCGTCAAAATCATGGACGAGCGGTATCCCGGTTCGTATAAGACCGGAGAGATTTTCCCCGGGGATACGGTTCCGGGGATCATCGCGAAAAACGGAAGACTGGCACCGGTTCCCGCCGTTTTCGGCTTTTCGGGATTTGAAGAACCGAAACTCCTGATCAACGCACGGCTGGAAACGGCTGAACAGAAAAAAACGTTCGCGGAAGGCATGCGGGATAGGCGGATCGTATTGCCGGCGTCGGGCTTTTATGAATGGAGCCATGATACCCGGAAGGTGAAGTATTTCTTTTCCCTGGATCATGTGCCGGTGTTGTATCTATGCGGCATTTACCGGTTGGAAGAAGGAATTGTACGGTTTGTGATCCTGACGCGGGAAGCGAATGATTCAATGAAGGACGTTCATTCCAGGATGCCCTTGATCATCAAGCCGGAAGAAGTGCGCGCATATCTGACAGATGCGGAAGAAGCGCGGAGGATTCTGCAGAAAGCGTCGCCGTTTCTGAAAAAGGAAATTGCGGGATAAGGGGGAGAATACATGCGGGTATTATTCATCGGAAACAGTCATACGTATTTCAACGACATGCCGGAAACCTTCGCGAAAATGTGCCGCAAACTCACCGGAAAACGTCCGGAAGTGACGATGATCGCATATTCGGAACGGTCTTTGGACTGGCATCTGAAAGAATACTTTGCGATCCGTTACGCGATCTTATACGGAAAGTTCGATTATTGTGTGATCCAGCAGCAGGCCCATCCGTTTCCCGACCCCGAAGAAACCTGGAAAGCGGTCAAGCGGATCACGGACCTCTGCGGGACAAGAAATGTCATGCCGGTCCTGTTTATGACCTGGGCGGAAAAAGCGCACCCCGAAGTCTATCACGATATGCGGGAAGTATACCGGGATCTGGCGGAAGAAACCGGAGCCGTGGTGGCGCCGGTAGGGACTGCGTTTGAAAAAATCCGGACCGGACATCCGAATATCGATTTGTACTGGAAAGACGGAGCGCACGCCTCGGTCTACGGGAGTTATCTTACTGCGATGATCCTGGCGATGACGGTGACGGGAAAATACGACGTGCCCTTTTTACCGGACGAAGGAATCGATTTTGAATGTGACTTTGAAGGGGACAACGGGCATCCTCATGCGATCGAGAAGCCAGCGCTGGCAAAAAGACCGCTGGATCCTTCCAAAACGGAGATCCTGCGGGAGTGTGCGGGCGGACTGTTCGGAAGGAACAAAAAAGCACTGTAAAAGTTTAGAAAAAAAGTTGTTGACTCAGGGAATGCCGTTTGTTATAATGCAATAGCACATCAGGAAACCCGATGGCTCTATGGTGAAGCGGCTTAACACATCGCCCTTTCACGGCGACATTCACGAGTTCGAATCTCGTTAGAGTCACCATTGTGTAAGAATCCCCGCGAATGGACGCGGGGTTTTCTTTTGTCCGGGCTGTTTTTAAGAAATCTTGAAGATTATGCGGCGGACAGTATATTTCGCAAAATACAGCGTATACTGAAGGAAAAGGAGGATTTCTATGAAAAAAATCGGGGTATTGCTGGTGCTGATCGGAATATTGTTCTCCTGCAGCGCCTGCGCCGAAAAAGAGCGTGTCGCGAAAGAAAACGAGATTCTGCTGGAAATCGATTTGAGCGAAATACAGGATGCGTTTTATACCATGGGTATCGAGTACGCATTGGATAATCAGTTTATGGGCGCACAGGAAACCGGGTATGCCGATGGGGCCGCATATAAGGAGAAAAATGTATGCTTTACACTGGTACGGGGAGAAGAACTGCCCAACGACAGGGAACCGGAAGCTCTGAGTTTTGTGTTTATGATCAGTAATGTGCCGGGCGGAAGCGGAGGCATTAACGAACTGGC
>CACZNO010000094.1 GCA_902782505.1 uncultured Erysipelotrichaceae bacterium
AGGGCCGGTAACGCTCTGTAACATGTTGTTCAGAAGCTGTACGTCACCTCTGTTGCGGTTGGCTGTTTCCCAGGAGAAGTTCACTTCCCCCACCAGCAACGCGCGGTATTTCGGCCCGGTTACTGTCAAGGTTGCCGCATTGGTGTAAACCGATCCCGCGGAATTGCTGACTTGGCAGCGGTACTGATAGCCATTGCGTCCGACGACTGCTTCTACCGTCAGGGTCTTTGTCGTCGCGCCGGTCATTGTGGATTTTGCCCATGTTCCGGTGCTGGATGTACGGTAGTACCACTGGTACTTCAGACTGGTTCCGCTGGCTCCTACCGTAAACTTCACGGTTTGTCCGGTTTTTACCGTAACACTCTTGGGCTGCGTGGTAATCGTCGGTTTCACGATCGTCGTGACCGTCAAAGTCGCCGCATTGGAAGTTACGCTGCCGTAACTGTTTGTCACGGTGCAGCGATACTGATAGCCGTTGCGTTTGGTTTCCGCATCCACACTCAGAGTTGCGGTTGTTGCGCCGGTTGTGGAAGATTTGGCCCACGTGCCCGTGCTTGAAGTGCGGTAATACCATTGATAAGAAGTCGCCCCGGCCGCCTTCACCGTGAAGGTTGCCGTTGTGCCGGCAGTTGCCGTCACACTTGCCGGATGCGCGGTGATGACCGGTTTCCCTGAAACCTGTACCGTCAGGGTTGCCGTGTTGGAGGTAGTGCTTCCGACATCATTGGAAATGATGCAGCGGTATTGATAACCATTGCGTGCCGTAATGGCTTCTACCGTTAATGTATTGGTCGTCGCGCCGGTCGTGGAGGATTTCGCCCAGGTTCCGGAAGAACTGGTGCGGTAATACCATTGGTATTTCTGTGCCTTGGTCGCCGCCACCGTAAACTTCACAGTTGTACCGTTAGCTACGCTGACGCTCTTCGGCTGGGTTGTAATCACCGGTTTGGAAGAACTCTTCACAGTCAGTGTCGCCGCGTTGGAATAGACGCTTCCGGCACTATTCGTCACACAGCAGCGATATTGATAACCGTTACGTGCGGTGACTGCAGGCACGGAGAGCGTCGCAGTCGTTGCACCGGTCATCGTAGTGGATTTCGCCCAGGTCCCCGAGGAACTGGTCCGGTAATACCACTGATAGGAAGTCGCTCCCTGCGCTTTTACGGTGAATGTCGCGGTTTGTCCTTCTGTCACCGAAACGCTCGTCGGCTGAGATGTAATATTCGGTTTTACCTTCAGGGTAACCGTATTGGTATATTTCGATCCGTAGGCGTTTTTCACTTCACAGCAATACTGGTAGCCGTTACGTCCGATCACCGCCTCTACCGGCAGTGTATCCGTCAGCGCACCGTCCATCGTCGACTTCGCCCAGCTTCCGGAGGAACTTGTGCGATAGTACCACTGATAACTCAGGTCCCCATGTCCAAGAGCTTCTACCGTGAAATACGCGATGTCATTCGCGCTCACCGTAGCGCTGACCGGCTGTTTTGCGATACGCGGTTTATCAAAACTCAGCGTCAGTCCGAGATAGTAAGAGACCATACTCTTGGTCATG
Source organism: uncultured Erysipelotrichaceae bacterium (assembly GCA_902782505.1). Classification (GTDB taxonomy): domain Bacteria; phylum Bacillota_I; class Bacilli_A; order Erysipelotrichales; family Erysipelotrichaceae; genus RUG11872. The sequence goes on from CACZNO010000094.1 coordinate 1,556, forward strand.
CCTTCATCCATCCAGCAGTTCCAGTAATGCTGAATCTTGTTGCTGCTGTCTATAAATACCATGTTAGGCAGAGCGTATGTGCTGTCGGGATAATCCATATGGTCCATATAACTGAACCACTTGCTGGTGTTTTGATTATTCGGATCCAGGCAGAATGTTCCTGCGTTTCCGCCGACTTTCTTGATAAATTGCTTCACTTCGTCTTTGGTATGCGAGTCGACATCCACCACCATAACATCCAGTCCGCTGACATTGTAACTGAACAAGTCGGTCAGGAACGCACTGGTGCCGCTCTCATATTCCGGATTGCATCCTCCGAAGACGATCAGTTTCGGTTTTCCGGATGCCGCGGTAGTAACGCCTGTATCATTGACAGTAGTATAGCTCTGGGAAAGGTTTGCCAGATTCATCTTGCTGTCCTTTACCATCGGATAATTCTGTTCAAATTCATAGGTGTTATACGGATTTTCCCGGATATGATCGTACTGGAAGAAGTCCCGCATACCCTTCATATAATAGGTGTAATACGTGGAAGAATCTCCCCCGTCCCAGGTCGTATCGATGTTGTAATATACAGAACCTTTGCGGACGATGTTCCACGCATGACTGTAACTGGTGATTACACGCACGCCTAATCCGGCTTCCTTGGCCATCCGGTAGAATAAAATCGCATAGCCCTGGCAAACGGCCGTTCCCTGGCATAATGCCGCATACGCGGAGAACTGCAGCGGATAATTGCTTCCCTGATCCAGATGATCGTAATCATAGTCTACGTTGCTGCAGATATAATCATGGATTGCTTTGATCTTCTGTTCCTCGGTCTTTCCGGAAAGGCTCAGGGAACTGATGGCGCTGTTGACCTTCGTCGTCAGACTGCTTTCCTGCGCGGCAGTGGTTGTCCACTTGAAGGTGATGTCGATCTGCAGATCATAATCATATGTGTCTTCATTGTAGATCCAGCTTCCGCTCCAACTGTATCCGATTTTGCCCCATTTCAGCGCATCGCCTTCCTGACCTGTGCAGCTGTCGGTATGCGCTTCCGCGGTTTCGATAATCAGTCCGATCGTATCGCCGTAATCGTAATAAAGGTCCTCAGGAATGATGAAGGAAACGGTTGTCACACGGCTTTTCATCTGGCCCTTCAGATACGAAGCCGCCTTCGAAATCGTCGTATATCTGGAAACGTTCGCTTCCTCGGTTGCAGCCGGTTTCGCCGCGTCTCTGATTTTATCGATTTCCGCCTTGAATTCTTCCTCACCGATCACACTCCGGTAAATCGGTTCAATATAATATCTGGTTTCAATCGACTCACTGATCGGTTTCCGGGAATTCTTGTCCGGATTCACCTGATTGGTCGCTTCCGCTTTCGGGGAGAGGGAGACGATCAGCGTGAGTCCCAGAACCAAAGACAACAGACTGAGCGTCACTTTCTTCGCAAACTCTTTCATACACATTCCTCCTGGATAATGAACGCACATTCAAATCCAGAATAATTATATCGTATATCCGGTGGTTTTTTATGCCTGTTTTGTGTTTTTTCCCAACAGAAAAACGATTCGGTTTTCGTTATTCCGGCGAAGGTTTTTCCTCTTTTCAAACGTAAGAAAACACAACATATATGCAATTGCTTTTCCAGACAAAAACAGCCCCGGGGCTGTTTTAATCACTGATAGAAATCGGTATGGGAATCGTTGAATTCCGCGAGTCTGCGGCGGTAGGCTTCCCGCAGGGTATCCTCATAGGCCGGTTTCGCATCCTTTTGTCCCAGAACCTCCCGCAGGAAATACTGTACGAAATCAGGATTCAGAAGAAGGAACGGTCCGAGAAGGTACGTCGCGAAAAGGTTGTGTTCATGAATTCCTTCGATCGGGGACTGCTTGTTCATGCCGGTGCCCTTTACGACTTTGATAAACGGATGCGATTCGAGATCCCCGTACGCAAACGTAAACGTCGTACGGTATCCGACGATCGTCATGCCGTTATAGGTTCCTTTGACAAGACAGTTATACCGGTGCATCAAATCCTGTTTCACATGGAGATGATACAATCCAAGCGCCGGGATCTTCGTGCCGTCTTCCTCCTCGATGTAATCGAACAGGACTTCCGAAGCATTATTGGTAAACAAGACCGGAACGTTTTCTTCAATGCGTTGCCTAAGGATCTCCTTATACGGCATTAAGCATTCGATGACTTTCTTCTGGGTCTTTTCGCTCATGGATCCCATGTAGATCAGATCCGGTTTATGTTTTACGAAATACGGTTCATCGGTATACGAGGTGCGCACGAATTCCGCATCCGGCAGACAGGCTTTCAGATAATCCGCGTTGCCCCGGTCCCCGAACATCATCGCGGTATCGGGATAAAGAAGTTCAATGATCATGCGTTGTTTCCTCCCATCCTTTTCGCGATTTCCTCTTCCAGTTTCCATCCGATCTTGGTCGAGGTGATATCAAACAGGACATACCAGTGGTCGATGCCTTCATAACGCACGTGCTGTAATGCGTCCGCGTCCTTCGGGCAGACATCGATGATTTTTTCCGGAATCCCGGCCATCAACAAGCGCGCCTTCACGTCGTAACAGCGGCTTCCCACCACCAGGACGTGTTTCAGGCTTTCGTCGTTCACAAATTCGAAGTCGACGTCGTAGATCCAGGAGACGTTTTCGCAGGATTCCGCACGCACTTCCAGATCTTCGAACATGAAGACGATTTCCTTGTTTCCCTTTTCCGAACGGATGAAATTAAGAACCTGGGAAATCGCCACCGGGTTCATTCCCTTTGCGAGGATCCCCTTGGAGGAGTATTCCCCGTTTTTGATTTCCTTGTAGCGGGTTTCCGTGATCTTCAGTTTCTCAAACGAAGACGCGATCTTTTCCGCGGCGATGCCGTATTCCCGCAAAGCCGCAAACGCCGCGATCGTATTGTAGACATCGGTCAGATTGGTTCCGAGAAGTTTCAGTTCCGTCTTTTCTTCTCCCGTTTCCACGGAGATGCGGTTCTTTACGTAATCGATCTTTTTGACCGCGTAATCAAACGGTTTGGTGCCGAAACCGCACTTGGGACAATGGGCTTCCCCGAGGTGATTGTAGCGGCGGTAGACATACTCCAGTTTCGTGCCGCAGACCGGGCAATCCGTCAAATCGTTGATGCGGTTTGGGAACGGGGTCTCCGCGTGTTTTTCCGTATCGATTCCGAACAGTACCCGCGCATTCCCCTCTTTGAGATTCGAACTGATGAGATCTTCCCCGTTTAAGATCAGTTTTGTGCGGGACGGAATCGTCTTATCCAAAACGGAATAAATGAAGTCCACATGGGCGTTTCTCTTGTAGGAATCCCTAAACAGGTTCGTCACCAACAGCACATCCGGCTCAATATACGGGAAGCTCTTGACGGTG
>CACZNO010000095.1 GCA_902782505.1 uncultured Erysipelotrichaceae bacterium
TGTTTATCGGCACCGCTTTTTTGGTAAAATGAATAAGAAAAGGGGGAAGCGTGTATGAAAGTTTTCCGCGTCATCTTCAGCCGTGTGGTATTTATGATTTTGGGAAGTGCTGATGGTGTTTTTCCTGTCCGGCGGCTTTCGTCCAATGCGGTATGGCCGGAAACCGTATCGCTTCGCGCCAGTGATGCAGTATGAATAAACCGGATTTGCGCCGGGAAATGCGCCGGATCCGTAAGGACATTCCGGATAAGGACGAAAAATCCCGCCAGATCACGCAAGCGGTGCTGGATCTTCCCGCATGGAAAAACGCGGAGATCATCGCGATTTACGTAAGCACGCCCGAGGAAGTCTCCACGGAAGAACTGATACGGCGCGGTATTGCGGAAGGAAAAACGGTATCCGTGCCGAAAATCCGCGGAAACGGAGAGATGGACATGATCCGGATCGGTTCCTTCGATGATCTGACGATGAAGAACCGTCTTTCCATTCCGGAACCGCCAAAGGAACTTCCCGTGATCCTGCCGGAAACCATCGGCTGTATGATCGTGCCCGGACTTGCGTTTGATAAAGCGGGAAACCGCCTCGGACAGGGCGGAGGGTATTATGACCGGTATCTTCCGAAAACCCGCTGTACATCCATCGGACTTGCGTTTGACGGCCAAATCCTGGAAGAAGTCCCGCACGAAGAAACGGATGTGTCCATGGATCTTCTGGTAACGGAACAGGGAATCCTTGAGTAAAAAAAACGGTATGGAATGAACCATACCGTTTTCGTTAAGCAGGAAAGATTATTTTCTCTTGGTAACGATCTTCGCCACACGCTTGAGAGCGTACGGAGCGATGACCGCAATCTTCTGTTCCGCCTTGTACATGCGGGTCGCGTTCGGATGCGTGCGTTCCAGATGGATCGCGTCGAATTCGCACTTCGTGGTGCAGAGTCCGCATCCGATGCAGCGGTTTTCGTCCACCGTCGTCGCACCGCACTTGAGGCAGCGGTTCGCTTCCGCCTTAACCTGTTCTTCGGTCAGCGTCAGACGCAGATCTTCGAAGGTCTTGGTCGCGTCGCCCGGCTTCATGCCCGGTACCTGACGCTGCGCGTTGTCGTAGGATTCAACCAGGATATCATCACGGTCTAATTCGATGAATTCGCGTAAGTCACGCGCGATCATCATATCGTTGCCCGGATGGACGTAGCGGTTGATCGAGACGAATGCCGTCTTGCCTTCCGCAATCGCGTCGATCGCGAATTTCGCGCCGTGGAAGATATCGCCGCCGACGAAGATGTCGGGTTCCGCCGTCTGTAAGGTAATCGGATCGGCAATGACCGTTCCGTTGCGGCGTAATTCTACTTTGGTATCCTTCAGTAAATCGCCCCAGACAGCTGCCTGTCCGATGGAAAGGAGTACGTTATCGCAATCGAAGGAGATCGTTACGGATTCATCGTATACCGGGTTGAAGCGGTGATCTTTGTCAAAGACATCCGTGCACTGTTTGAAGACGATACCGGTGACCTTGCCGTTTTCGGTGAGGATTTCTTTCGGGCCCCAGCCGTTCTTGATGATGATGCCTTCTTCTTTGGCTTCCGCAACTTCATCCTTCGCTGCCGGCATTTCATTGACGCCTTCCAGACATAACATGGTGACTTCGCTCGAACCTGCGCGTAACGCACTGCGCGCTACGTCGATCGCAACGTTTCCGCCGCCGACTACGACGGTCTTGCCGTGTAACGGATAACCTTCCGCGGAATTCACTTTCCGTAAGAAGTCCACGCCGGTCAATACGCCGTCCGCGTCTTCACCCGGAACACCTGTGTATCTTCCGCCCTGCATGCCGATGGCCAGGTAGAAGGCTTTGTAACCCTGTTTACGCAGATCTTCGATCGTAACATCTTTACCGACTTCCACGCCGCACTTGATTTCAGCGCCCATCGCGCGGATGACATCGATTTCCGCGTCGATGACGTCTTTTTCGAGACGGAAGTTCGGAACGCCGTAACGTAACATACCGCCCGGTTTTTCTTCCTTTTCGAAGACGGTGACCGGATAGCCGTGTTCACGCAGATAGTATGCCGCGGATAAGCCGGCCGGACCTGCGCCGATTACGGCGATCGGGAGATCTTCCCATTCGCCTCCGTCATCCTTGAAGCATTCCGGAACGTAACGGTTTTCTTCCTTGAGTTCCTGGGCCGCGATGAATTTCTTGATTTCATCGATCGCCACCGGACGGTCAATGGTGCCTCTGGTGCAGCGGTCTTCGCAGCGGCGGTTGCAGATGGCGCCGCAGACGGCCGGGAACGGGTTATCCTGTTTGATGAGCTTTAACGCATCCAGATATCTTCCTTCTGCCGCCATGCGGATGTAACCCTGAACGGCTAAGTGTGCCGGGCAAGCGGTCTTGCACGGGGAAGTACCGGTTTCATAACAGTTGATCTTCGCGTCGTTGCGGTAATTCGGATTCCATTTATCCGGTCCCCAGTTCACCGCGTTCGGTAATTCGGTCTTCGGATATTTCACTACGCTGCCGTCCTTGAGGCAGAGCTTCTGACCGAGTTTCGCCGCGCCTACCGGGCAGACTTCTACGCACTTGCCGCAGGCAACGCATTTTTCGGTTTCAACTTTCGCGCGGTACGCGGAAGCGCTCATGTTCGGTGTGTTATATAACTGCGAGGTACGTAAGGCGTTGCAGACGCCCGGCGCGCAGTTGCAGATTGCGACGATCTTGTTTTCACCGTCGATGTTGGTCGTCTGATGGACGAAGCCTCTCTTTTCCGCACGTTCCAGAACTTCCAGAACTTCTTCGCGGGTGATGTAGCGGCCTTTGCCGGATTGTACGCAGTAGTCCGCCATATCGCCGACACCGATGCAGAAATCACCTTCGATTTCGCCGGAGCCTTCACCGCGCATGGTCTGTTGTTTACGGCAGGTGCATAAGCCTACGGAATAAACATCGTATTTATCCAGCCAGTGGGAAATGTGTTCCACGCTCATCGATTCGTTGGTCGCCGGGATTGCTCTTTCGACCGGGATGACATGCATGCCGATTCCCGCTCCGCCTTCCGGTACAAACGGAGTAACTTTTTCCAAAGGCATCTGGGTCATCAGGTTGAAGAAGGTGGCTAACTTCGGATATTTCGCTGTTAACGTCGGGTTCATCATGACGAATTCTGCCATGCCCGGAACGAAAATCGGAACCTGCCATTTCTTTTCCGCACCCGGTTCCAGTTTACCGGTTTCTTCGTTTCTCCAAACGAGTTCCAAAGCACCGACCCACGCCAGATGGTCGACCATCTGCTGGGTGTCTTCTACGGTCATGTTGTTGCGTTTCGCAATTTCCGCTACGGTATACGGAACACGGATCTTTTTGAACGACAACAAGAAATCGACTTCTTCCGTCTTTTCCAGAATGCAGTCCAGCGCCCAGATTTCCGGGTCGTGTTCGGTCAGTTTCCGCGCGAGCTTCTGTTCCACACGGTCCGTAATCATTAAGCCCAATTTGATCAATTTCTTTAAACGAACAGGATCATCGACGTGAAAGCCATCCGCTACCGGATCATAATCCCGCGCGTTGGTCATCCGTCTTTCTTCAATGGTTGCCATAGTTTATTTTATGCCCGTTATCCGGGCAATCTCCTTCGCATATATTATAGAGGAAAACAATAGGAAAAAACATACGAATCCGACGTTTTTATAAATCCCCCGGGAGGGGATAATGATTCGTCAAGAAAAGAAGGAAATGTTCAAAGAAAATTGAAGGGACGCTGGAAACTTGTCTCTGTTATTTACGCATGATACTATATCAATGTAATAAAACTCTGAGGGTATAGTACAATAATACGAAACGCTTTTGGATATTAAGGAGTCATTATGTCTTTGTCACAATGGATAGTTCGGTTGCTTGGTCCTGCGATTACAGCAATAGGTGTCAGATGGTTTTTCAATTATGTTTTTGAACATAGATTTAACGAATTTCTTAAGAATCTAAATGAAGAACATGTTGTTTTACAATATCCAAGAGCGTTCTTTTGGTTGGGAATTGTCGGAATGGTTTTTTTTACATTTCTATTTATAAAGAACGAACTGCTTTGGCTCAAAACTTGCATTGCTTTTTTAGTAATTGCGAGTTTGTACATAGTGTGGATTAGCACAGTCTTAAGAGTGGATATATTTAAAAAGCAAGATTATTTTCTATATCGATCATTATTTGGAATTACATATAAAGTGTATTATAGTGATTGTTTATACTATTACTTTAAACATGATCGTGACGAACTAAACATAGTGACAAAGAATAAAACTTATAAAGTTGATTATCATTTTATGGAGGGAATAGAATTAGTGTCTCTGCTGAACCAACATCGTGTTATTTATAAAGTGGATAATAAGAGAATCGGAGAGAGTAAAAACAAAAAATCTGTTTTATATCTGCAAAAAAGAACAAAACAATGGAATAAAAACAGAAGATATAAAAGATAAAATAATAGTGGACTGGTATTGAAAAGTGTTAGTGGGTAGAGAACTATCAAAGCGTTTCAGCCGGGAATTAATTGAGGAACTGATTAATGGATTGGACACACTAAATCAGACAGAAAAGATAAGGAGGCGGTAGATTAAGAAGAAGACGAAAGGGATGACAAAAAAGTAAACAGCGGCGAATATATAGTGATGATTTCGATCGTCAGTCTATAAGAACGCGGGAAATTATCCGCGGAGATCATGAGAGTGTGAGCTGAATATTTCTTTCTTCGATAAATGAATCGCAGCATATCGGAACAGCGGATCGTTCAAAGAAAAAAGCAGGAAAAAACACGAAATTATACATTTACACAGACAGCCGGATGTGATAGAATCCATGTGTTGTATCAGGTTTCGATATAACCGCATTGGAAAGGGTTCTAAACGTGGCAACACTCCCTTGTCCGAGCGAGTCTTCACAAAGTAAAGGAGGTGCCATCGGAATGTACGCAATTATTGAAACAGGCGGCAAGCAGCTGAAAGTCGAAAAGGATCAGGTGATCTTCGTCGAAAAACTCGAAGCTGAAGCAGGTGATGTGGTAACGTTCGACAAGGTTTTACTGGTTTCCGGCGACAAGACTGCCGTAGGAAATCCGTATGTCGAAGGTGCGAAGGTCACGGCGAAGGTTGAAAAACAGGGCCGTGCGAGAAAGATCGTTGTCTTCAAGAGCAAACAGAAGACCCGTTCTTCCCATCGCAAACAGGGACATCGTCAGCCGTATACCAAACTGACGGTAGAAGCTATCGAGGCGTAGTATGATCCGTGTCCGGGTAACGGGCGGAAGGGGATCGGTCCGATCTATCAGGATTTCCGGGCATGCGTATGCCGGGGATCCGGGAGAGGATCTGATCTGTGCGGCAGTTAGCTCCATCGGTATCGGTACGCTGAACGCGTTAGAAGAACTCGCACCGGAAACGTGCAAGCCGGAACTCGGAGATGATATCCGGATTTCCGTCAAAGAAAGCACGGATACGGTACAGACGATTCTGGAAACCATGCTGGTACAGTTGGGCACGATTGCCGAGAAATATCCAAAGAATATGAAAATCGATCGAAAGGAGTAAATCGAGATGAAATTTGAACTGAACATTCAGCTGTTCGCTTCCAAAAAGGGTGTAGGTTCGACCAAGAACGGCCGTGACTCCCAGTCGAAGCGTTTAGGCGCGAAACGCGCGGACGGTCAGTTTGCGAAATCCGGAATGATTCTTTACCGCCAGAGAGGCACGAAGATTCATCCGGGTACCAACGTCGGCAAAGGCGGAGATGATACATTATTCGCGTTATGCGACGGAATCGTTCGTTTTGAGCGTTTAGGAAAAGACAAGAAGAAAGTTTCTGTCTATCCGGAAGCTTAATGAGAAAAAGCGCCGAGCGGCGCTTTTTTGAACCAA
>CACZNO010000096.1 GCA_902782505.1 uncultured Erysipelotrichaceae bacterium
CCACCGTTTGATAACTTCCTGATGCGCCATAATAATATGTAAACTTGTAATTGTATGTTACTCTTGTTCCTTTCGTGTTGTCTTTCACACACTCAGGCTTGATATACTCAACTTTATCAACACCATAGAATATTTCATCGCCGACCAGAACCGGCTCTTCTCTCTTCGCAAACACGATAACATATGATGTTTCAGTTTCATACCAAGTCTGAACTTTCTGCTTATAGTAGCCTTCATTATACTCAACAACTCTACCAATCCAGAGTTCTCGTTCTTCCCCTCTCTCCAATAACGGTATCGACGGCTCTTCAGTTAAATTCGTTTTCGTGTCCTTTTCTTCTGCCGTTACTGCATTGTTTGCAGATAAGAGAACAAGAAACAACACTACTATACTGCAAATATACTTTTTCATATTACTTTCCTCCTACTGTTCATGTTTTATTCTTAATTTCGTTATATTCTTTATAACCATTACAAGGTCAAACACTTTTTTATGTTTACTAACTCTTTGCATAGAGTTAAGATTTTTTGGGGAGATTCATTATATGACAATTAAAGAATTATCTAGAATTTTTAACATCTCCGACCAAATGATTCGCTATTATGAAAAGCAAGGGTTACTCCACCCTATGCGAAGTAACAATGGATATAGGCACTATTCTGCAAAAGACGCATATGATCTACTTACGCTTCTAAAATACAATCAATTGGGCGTTTCTTCCCGATTAATTCTGGACGCTTTAGACAGTCCTTCGCCTGACAAGCTAAAAACTGCGATAGATAATATATATAACCAGCTATCCATAAGCATTCAAAAAGATCTGATTTTCCAAGAATATATTCAAACTTTATCAAAAGAACTGCAAACCGCAGTTTATAATGAAGGATTAACTTGGTATGAGCACCGTCCCTCTGTACGATATATTGACTATTCTCCTGTTTACGCTTGTTCTTCAGCGGATTTCAAATGCGAGGACGCTTCGTTCAGCAGATGGATAAACCACCTAGCAATATGCGATCCAGAATGCTTGTTTGACGTTAACAACCTTAAAAACTCTCCTGAATCCTGCGGTCGCTGGTCTTTGGTATGTTGGGACAAAATGGCTTCAGTCGTTGATAAATCGTTGTTCTCAAATTGCGCTTTTTATCCTGAACAAATTGCCATTGTCAGTATTGTTAAAACCCCCCTTGACGATTTGACGCTGCGTGAAAAAGCAAAAGAATTTTTACATCTCGCTGAAACAAAAGGGATCAAACCACATGATATAATTGCTGCAAAAATCATCTCAAGGTTTACAGAGAATTCTAAAAGCATATTTCTATGTAAACTCATTCTACCTATCCAACAATTTGAGTGCTTTGACTCCTAATTTCACTTATAAAACAACAAAATAATAAGGCAGTTCTTACTGCCTTACATATACTTAGTTATTGGTTCCGTTATATTCTTCGTAGACTCTCGCCATCGAGGAATGGTTCATGATGGCTTCGATCATCTTGGAAATCATATGGGAAATAGAAACTACTTCGATCCACGGACGTTTCTTCTCTTCCGCCAGAGGTACGGAATCCGTCATGATCAGTTTCTTGAGCCCCGCTTCTTCCAGGCGTTCCACCGCCTTGCCGGATAATAAGCCATGCGTGCAGATGCAGTAAACGTTCTTGGCGCCGTTGGATTTCAGCATCTTGATCGCTCCGCATAACGATCCGCCGGTATCCACAATGTCGTCCACAATGACGCAGTTCTTATCCTTGACATCGCCGATGATCGCCAGCGCTTCCGCAACGTTCGGTGCCGTACGGCGTTTATCGATAATGGCAATCGGCGTATCCGGTCCGATATATTCCGCTAATCTTCTCGCACGGTTCGCTCCGCCGTGGTCCGGCGATACGACAACCATGTCTTCCAGCGCGCGTTTCTTGATGTGATGCGCCAATAACGCAACCGCCGACATATCATCGATCGGAATATTGAAGAAACCCTGGATCTGCGGCGCGTGCAAATCAAACACGACCACACGGTCCGCACCCGCGACCGTCAGCATATCCGCAACCAGCTTCGAAGTGATCGGCTGTCTCGCGTCGGCTTTGCGGTCCTGCCGGGCATACCCGTAATACGGAATGACGCAGGTGATTTCATCCGCACTGGCACGCTTCAGCGCGTCCAATGTGATCAGAATTTCCATGAGGTGTTCCGATACCGGCGAACAGGTGCTTTGAATGATGAAGACGTGCTTGCCGCGCACGCTTTCCTGCGGCTGAACCAGAATTTCTCCGTCCGCAAAATGGTTGACTTTGATCTTTCCTAACGGGATGTCGAGTTCCTTCACGATCTTCTCCGCCATTCCTACGTTAGCGGTAAGCGCAAATACAGCGATATCTTCCTTGTTTTTCAGCATCTTTTCTTCTCCCCCCTGCCATTGTAAAGGCCTTTTTGTCTATTTCTTCAAATACTTCGAGCCGTATCCTTCTTTGTTGGATTGTCTGACCCGCGCAATCCCCATATCTCCGTCGGGCACGTCTTCGGTAATGGTCGATCCGGCCGCCAGTAACGCATTCTTTCCGATATGCACCGGCGCGATCAGATTGACATTGGAACCGATGAACGCTCCGTCTTCGATCACCGTGCGGTATTTGTGTTTCCCGTCGTAATTCACGGTTACCACGCCGCATCCGAAATTCACCTTGGATCCCACGACCGCATCCCCGACATACGTCAAATGCGCGCATTTCGTATTGTATCCGAAGGTGGTATTCTTCAATTCGACATAATTTCCGATCCGGCATTTCGCCCCGATCTTACAGCCGTTGCGCAGATGCGAATGCGGTCCGACCGTCGTTTCTTCGGCGATTTCCGAATCCGTGATCTCCGACGCGTCAATCGTGCAGTGATCTCCGATCGTCGTATCCCTGAGATACGTTCCGGAGGTGATCACGCAGTTTTCCCCGATCGTGACATTTCCTTCCAGCGTCGTGTTCGGATAAATCTCCGTATCTTTCCCGATCTTCGCGTCCTTGGAGATATACGTATGTGCCGGATCGTAGATCGTCACGCCTTTCGCCATCCATTTCGCGTTGATTTTGCGTTTAAGCCATTCGTTAGCTTCCGCCAGGGCTTTGCGGTCATTGATTCCCATCATCTCGTCCGCGTCTTTCGCCGCATACGCGCTGACCTTTTTTCCGTGTGCCAGGAAAATCCCGACCAGATCGGTCACATAGTATTCCTTCTGCGCATTTTCGTTGTTGATTTCCTTCAGGTATTCCCACAACAGGGAATTCTCAACACAGTAAATCCCCGCGTTGACTTCGCGGATCTTTTTTTCTTCTTTGTTACAGTCTTTATATTCCGTAATACGTAAAAACGCGCCGTTTTCATCCCGCACGATCCTTCCGTACGCTTTGGGATCCTCCGGAACCATGGTCAAAACACACAGATCCGCTTCTTCCGACGCCTTCAAAAACTCTTTATATGTTTCCGCGCTGATCAGGGGGCAATCCCCGCTGACAATCAGCGTCTTCCCGGTTTCATTCTTTAATTCTTCCGCCATCATAACCGCATGCCCGGTCCCTAACTGCGGTTCCTGTAAGGCATACGAACTGCGGTTTCCGAGATATTCCCGGACTTCCTCGCCCTTGTATCCGATAACCGTCACAATACGGTCGATTCCGGCTTCTTCCAGATTGTCACACACATGTCCGATCATCGGTTCCCCGAGAACCTTCTGCATGACCTTGGCGTGTTCCGAAACCATGCGCGTGCCTTTACCGGCGGCTAAGATAATTGCGTTTCCCATAGTTTACCTCGCCTTCTTATTTTACCAAAATATAGCGTATATGACGGAACTATTTCGAAAATTTCCCCAAAACCTCCGATTTTGGTGTTATCACGCTTCCTTATACCCCCGCTGCCGCAAAAAACGGCGTGACCCGCCGCTTCTTTTTCCTTCTATATTCTTTATACCAGGATCCGGCATACCGCCGTGAAGTTGAACCGCTTCTCGAACATCTTCTTCGCCATATCCAAAACCCGTTTATCGTCATGGATGGCGAACACAGTGGACCCGGACCCGGACATACCCGAAGCCTCCAGACCCATCCGCCGCATTTCGTGCAGGATCGGCTCGATTTGCCTATTCAGTGTGAACGCGGCTTCTTCCAGGCTGTTTCCCCGGGTCGCCGCAATTCCCGCAAGATTTCCCGATTCCATCGCTTCCGCGAGTTTCCGCACATCCGGATGGCTTCCGCCGATCTCGTCGTACTTCGCAAAGGCTTTGGGCGTCGATACCCCGGAATTCGGCTTCACCAACAACACCCAGTATAGATGCCGTAACCGCACCGGTTCCAGCTTTTCCCCGATGCCTTCCGTAATACAGGGACGGTTCACATACTGAAACGGCACATCCGCGCCTACCTTCGCCGCGATTTTCAGGAAATCTTCTTCCCGGTCTTCCAGATGAAGGTGCTGTTTCAAAAGACGCAAGACACTGGCCGCATCCGCCGTTCCTCCTCCGAGACCGGATTCGAACGGAATATTCTTTTCCAGAACGATCGTAAAGTTCTGCGTGAACCCGAATACTTCCCGGGCGCATTCCACGGCCTTGATCAGGGAATTATTCGCGGGCAGATCGATATTGGAAAAGACATCCATTTC
>CACZNO010000097.1 GCA_902782505.1 uncultured Erysipelotrichaceae bacterium
CAGGATCCTGAGCTTGTTTTGGAGATGATCCGCCGCCGCCAGATTGGACCGGCGCTTAAAACTGTCGAGTTCATTCCAGGCCGGCGTCTTTTTTCCGCTTTGCGCCAGATAACGTTCGTGCATGGATTTGGCCGTGCGGTTCAGCGATGTGCGTAACACCCATTCCGGCGCGTAGATTTCTTCCGGCGATCCGAAGCGGATCACCCCGTCCAGCGGATAGGACGTCTTGGCGTAAACGGTTCCCTCGGTCACGAAATACTTGAGGAAACGCACCAGTTTCTCTTCGGTCTTCGCTTCGTTTTCATCCAGGAATATGATCCGGTCCGCCTCGCGCAGGAGTTTCTCTTCCGCGTTCCAGGCGTCTTTTTGTACGTAAAGCGCGTCTTTTCCTAGAACCTGCGCACCGACGGAAAGAATCTGCGGCAATCTGGCATGGGTGCGGAAGAACTCTTCATAATCACCGAACCAGTGATAAACGAAGTTTCCCTTTCCCGTAATGTTGACCAGAAGAGCCTGTTCCAGAAGACTTTCCGCGCACTTTCCCGAACCGATCAAGACGATTTTCTCTCCGTTCAGATTCACCGGATAATCGTGCCAGTAAAGACGGGCCAGGATTTCTGAGGGATCAAACAGAATCACATGATCCGAAAGATGCGCGGGTTCATAGGCGCTTTGAATATAATAGTATAGCGATTCCTTTTGGACATCCGGACGGTAAGCGCCTGTCATATCGACGACAGACAGCGTCCCGCGGTCCCCTTTGAACCGGATCAGTTTTTCCGGAGTCAGGGATACTTTCATGCCGGGCGTTTCCCCTTCTTCCTTTCCGGTAAACAGACAAACGGTTTCGGGATCTTCCTTTGTCAAGGCGCGGGCCAGCGTAACCGAAGCTTCATCGTTCGCCGTGAACACAAACCATTTTTTCTTTTTCGCAAAGGAAAGACGGAACAAGGGCCAAAGAGTTCCCCTAAACGCCGTCAGGATCACTCCGATCATGGCGGCCAAAACTCCGAGACTGCAAAGCTGGATGAACCCGCCGATGATCCGTCCGGCAAGCGTAACCGGCGTATAATCCCCGTACCCGACCGTCGTCAAAGTCGTCAGGGTATACCACAAAGCCGCGGGAAAAGACGTGATGGTGGCTCCTTCCGCATTGGATTCCGCCGCGTATAACGCCCCCATCAGCCCCGCAAACAAGATCAGTACCAGGAAGATCCACAATGCTTTCCGAGACTTCATATACACTCCTTAACGCGCTTCCTTCACAAGCGAAGAAAGAGCGCGGACGTTCTGTTCATCCATGATCTTATAATCCGTATATTTTCCGGTATATGCCTGTTCCCGTTCGGATAATTTATCCAGCTCCTCCCACGGTATAAGACAGGCATGAAACCGCGCTGCCGTATCCTTTGCGATCCTTACGGAGCTCTTTCCGGTTTCTTTTACTTCCCGCAGGTATTGTTCGCCGCGGTTACGGAACACATCTTCCGGCATCGTATCGTATCCCATCGCATAATGAAACGCGCACCAGCGCAGGTGTTCCGTCTGACTTAAATTGCCGATCAGTTCCGGACTTGGATCCCATCCGTTTTTCAGAACCTCTTCCCGGGTCGTACCTGCGGCATAGAGGAAGGCGTCCGCGTAATCCGCACTCGCGCGGCAGCTCGCACGGCTGAAATAGTCGCACTTTTCCCAGTCTTCCTTCGCGGTACGACCTTCGTTTTTGTGATAACTGTGATTGATGATCATGGCTAACCGGTCAATCTTGTCGTTACAGAGAATCTCCGCGTCCATCACGCCGGTATACGCGACGTTTCCGTCCTTGATCGAACGGATCCGGATTCCCTTGGAGGTACATTCCAGCACCGGTGCGTCAATGCCCTGGTAACGGAAATGAGAAGATAATTCCGCGGCGATTTCCTCGTTGGCTTTTTCATTACCGGTGCACACCACGCAGTAATTCAGGTGCCGGATGGAACGCATCACGTTCTTATAGACGTCCATGCTGCGGGCATTCTCCGCGACGAAGCGGATCGCGTAATGATCGCGGATCCCGGGATGATGTTCAAAGAAGTATCCTGCGCGGTGTTCATAGTTTTCATCGATCACGATCGCGCGGAACTCGCTTCCGAAAAACTGTCCGTTCTCGATAAGACTCCGTAACATCTCCTGCCCGGTCTGTCCGAATCCGACGACAAGCGCTTCAAAATCTTCCTTGGCCTTTCCGTTTTCATCAAACGTCATCGTTTTATACGGAGGGCATTCCTTCATCGCCAGACGGGATACCAGTTCATGCCGTTCTAAAGCGATCACGGAACCGAATCCGTATTTCTGCGCGGTGTTCTGTAACGACGATCCCAGCGCTTCGCTTTCCAATAACGCAGTCAGGGAAGTCTGATCCGGATCCACGCCCGCGGATTCCAGCGCCTTGCGCATTTTTTCCGCGTAGCCGAGATTCGCGGAGGCAGACGCGTGCAGACAATACACGTGGAGGCGCCGTTTCCCCGGTTTCACACCGATTTTCTTCAAAAACGCCGCATTGGGGTCTTTTGCGTCCGGCGCAGAAATCAATAACGATCCCATTTTGAAAACCGCGTCGTCAAACGCCGTCTCCTTGCCGGCGTCCACGAACACCGCCATGGCGTTGTCCTTCTGTAATACTTCTCTTCCGAACTGCACCGATTCATCGTTGGTCCCGTAGATCAGGTGAAGTTCCTTCTTGCGGGATAACGACATCCGAAGCGTACGGATCAAACGGGAGCCCAGAGATGCGATCACCGCGCTGGCTGTCAGGTATAACGCCGTTAAGTGCGTGAAATAAATCAGGCACTGCATAAGCGGGGTTTTCAGTTCCGGTACGGCGCTGATGGCGCTGATTTCGTTACGTCCTAAGAACATGCAGAAAACCGAGAACAGCGTTCTCATGACAGCGTAAAACAGGTTATCCGATAGTTTATAGTATCCGTACCCGTAAAGCGATGTGCCAAGGATCCCTACGATCAATAACAGAATCCCGCTCAGCTTTCCGACGGTTTTCGATTGGGTCCCGAGCGACACCAGAATCGCCAGAAACAGCCCTGCCGTCAGTACGTAAATCCCTGCCAGTTTCATAAAGTTCCCTCCTAGGGAAGAAGGACTTTTTTCCCGATGCTGTATTCCTTCAGGCGGTTCTTCAGCGCTTCGTCAAACGC
>CACZNO010000098.1 GCA_902782505.1 uncultured Erysipelotrichaceae bacterium
ACTCTTCATCCAGGTTCCGGAAGAAGAAGTCCGGTAATACCACTGATACTGAAGATTGTTTCCCCGCGCCTTTACGGTAAAGGACACAGCGGTTCCGGAAGAAACGGAAACACCGGCGGGCTGTTCCGTGATCACCGGTTCTCCGGAAGCGGACAATTCCGCCGGATCAGCCGCAATTCCGGAAGCGGTATGACTCTTCTTGGATTCAAACCACGAAGAACGCACCCATCCGGTCTTATTGGAAACCGCGTCATAGGTTACCTTATACCAGTCTCCGGAAGTGCTTAAAACCGGAGCCCCTTCTCTGTAGTATGAAACAACGCTGGATTTTTCCGAGTCGCTCAGATTTGCGTAGACCGGCGCTTCACTGATGGTTTCAATCGTTCCGCTGCGTACGGCATAGTTCCCGGTTTGTTCCTCCGCTTTGGTTGCCCGGATCCAGCCGCACAAGCCTTTGTCGGAGTTGTAGATGATCTTATAGGAATAATACCCGTCCTGTGTATAGGCGGTTTCATCCGAATAAACAACGGCGTTTTTTGCCACGGTCACGTTCAGGGATTTTCCGAGATACGCATCCGTATACACCGGAGCTGAAGATGTGACTTTCACGGTCTTTTTATCGTCTTTGAGGCGCAGTTTGTTGATGTATTCGCTGTTGACCGGCGAAACATACAGCGTACTCGGACTGTTGACAATCGTCAGATCGCTCTTTTTGATATACGCATAGGTATTCTCAAAGTCAAACTTGGTCGTATTCCCGGAATCGGTCCAGTCCGGCGCATCGTCCAGCGACGCGTCTCTTAATACCTTATAATACTCTCCGTCCTCCCCGAGAATTAAGAACGCCGAATAACGGACATACCTTGATCCGGTGCCGTTGGAGTTATAGATATAGGTGCCTCCCGGCGCGTCATATACTTTGATGAAGACGCTGTTGGATAAACCGATGGTGTAGTTGTTGTAGTCCTTCAGCCCCATCGCGAGGTCGAATTGATAATAATAGGACGCTGCCTTTTCTCCCCATAACGGATCGGAGGCATACGCGACGTTCGCCCCGCCGTCCTTGTTGCCTAAGAACGCGCCGTTATAGTACCCGTTTCCGGTAGCCACGAAGTAATCCTCCGTCAGAAGTTCTGCCGCCGAGAAGACGGATTCCATGACCGAAGAGTAGGAGCTCGCCGCGCCCGGATCGGAATCGTAGGCGTTGATGCCGAACAGATTGCGCCGGTTGACCGCGAACGGAGACTGTCCCCATCCGGTTTCGTTGACGGAAATCGAGAACAGCATGATCGGATTGATGCCGTAGATCTGCTGGGTCTGCATGAAATACGTGCCGGACTCGTAGAGAACCGATTCGTTCCCCTTCGCCCAGTCACCGTTCAGCTGGTACGCAAAACCCGTAAAGCCCAGATCGATGAAATACTGGTCCATTTCCGCCGCGGTATACTTTGTGGACGTATGGAACGGTAAGAACTGGTAGTAGTTGACCCAGGGAGTCTTGTTGAGGGCGTTGGCGTGCGTACGGTCGTTCAGATCATCGACCATCGTCATATAGTCGTCGTAGAAATAGTGCTGGTCGGCGCTGTAGTATTTCACGCCGCTGCGGAAGAAGTCCGGCGCCTTGCCCATCGCGATGGACGTCAAACCCTTGGGGTTGGATGAGGTCTTCACAACCGCCGCCTGGTAGTAATGCACAATGGACCCCGAAGAACTCAGCGTATAGTATTCCAGCGGTTCCTGCATGGAAATCGGAATAATCTCGTATTGATAATAGTCGTCCATGACGCGGTAGATCCGGGAATGCAGACCGCCGATATATGTTCCGACATAGAAATCGTATCCCGAAGAAAGGCTGTCATACCCCGAATCGGCATACAGGCACACGCCGCCGGAATAATAATACCCGTTGGCGTATTCCTTGCGGTCGCGCACCGTCGAACCGTCGTCCAGGATCGTATACATATAGGAATTGGTATAGACGTTGGGCACCGCGGAGAAATCCAGCGTCGCATAACGCGAAGTAACCAGCTGGCTGTTATAGAATAAGGAAGCCACGGACGAAGAAGTCGACGTGCGGGATTTCATCTTGGAGATCCCTTCGGAATAACTCGAGACCTTTACCGCGTTTTCGACCGATCCGTCGCTTAACACGTTTCCGACCCAGAAGCCGGAATATAACGCGTCATACGCGGAAGCCTTCTTCACCGGAACGAAGGAAAGCAGCGAAAACGACAACAGAATTCCCAGAAACAGTTTCACCAGTTTCCGCATCACACATCCTCCTTTCACGGTCGATAATAAACCACGGTAATTATATCACAAAACGTGCCCCGCCAAGAAATGATTGACTTCACAAGACGGATTGCGATATAATCTTGTCGCAATTCTTAAACGGACAGTAGAAAACAAAGGAGGAATCACTATGTACGGACAAAGAACATACACTCCGAGCAAACGGAAGTATCAGCGTCGTCACGGTTTCCGTGCCCGCATGTCGACCCCGGGAGGCCGCAAAGTATTAGCTCGCCGCAGAGCGAAAGGCAGAAAGAGACTTTCCGCATAAAGTCACCGCTCGGTGGCTTTTTTAAAACGCATGAAGAAGGAACGCAGGATCAAAAAAGCGGAAGAGTTCCGCGAAATCATTCATAAGGCGGAAAAAACAGTATCCGCCCTTTACGTCGTTTACTTCTTCCCGAAGAAAGAAGCCCTGAACCGCATCGGGATCTCCGTATCCAAAAAACTCGGCAACGCGGTCGTCCGAAACCGCATCAAGCGCCAGGTCCGTAACATCATCAACGAGACAGACGCGCTGGCTCTGGACGCGGATCTGATCGTCATTGTGCGCAAGGGATACGATCCCGATGACTACGCCTCGTCAAAAAAGTGCTTTCAAACAACACTTAAACACGTTACAATAAACAAGTACCACAAAGGAGAAGATAAGAATGAAGTCTCTTAGAATGAAAAAGATTCTTCCGCTGCTGATCCTGGCGGGAATCCTGTTGTTCATGGCAGGATGCCAGAGAAACATCGACGCGGAAGGTCATACGCTCCCCGAAAAAATTATTTACCTGACCACGCCCTGGGGAGACATGTTCAAAAACGAAGGTTTACTGACCTGCCTGCTGGTTTACCCGCTGGCGCAGTGCATCAACTTTATCAGCAAGTATCTCAACGTAGGCATCGCGATCGTTCTGACCGCCGTCCTGCTGCACTTACTGCTGATGAAGATCTCCGTCAAGTCCACCGTCGCTTCCCAGAAGATGCAGCTCCTGCAGCCGGAAATGGCAAAGATCCAGAAGAAGTACGAAGGACGCACGGATTCCAATGCCCAGCAGATGCAGGCAATGGAAATGCAGAAACTGTACGCGAAGTATGACATCAATCCGTTAAGTTCGATGATCGTTCCGTTCATCCAGCTGCCGATCCTGATCTGCATGTACTACGCGGTACAGCGCGCGGACGCGGTCGTCAACGGCACGATGTTCGGCATCAACCTGACCAACACGCCGCAGCAGTGCCTGGCAGTGAAGACTTCCGGCGGTTACATCCTGTTCGCAATCTATGTTCTGATGATCATCGTACAGTTCCTTTCGATGAAAATCAGCAAGTGGCTCGCCGACGCCAAGAACAAGAAAGACCACAAGACCCGTTCCTACAGCGCGAAAGACAATACGCAGGCGGGCATGCAGATGTTCATGTACGTCATGCTGGTCATGATCGCGTTAATGGGTTTCCGCTGGCCGATGGCCCTGTCGCTTTACTGGCTCATTTCTTCCCTGATCAACGTCATCAAGACGATATACATCCAGAAGAGGTATGTCGAAAATGCGTAGACTGGAAGGAAAATCCGTTGAGGAAGTCGTTGCCCAGTACGCCAAGGAAATGGGCATTGACGCCAAAGATGTAAACTATACGGTTCTGGAAGAGAAAAAAGGCATTCTCGGCTTAGGAACCAAAGTTGTTTTGGAACTCACTTCGGATAAGGAAGTGGAGAATTTCTTAAAAGAGTATCTGGATACCTACTTCAAGGGTCTGGAAATGGATGTGGACGTGGATGTCTGCAAGGAAGACGATATCTTCCGTGTAGATTTAAACGCCGACAACAACGCCATCCTGATCGGACGCGGCGGAAC
>CACZNO010000099.1 GCA_902782505.1 uncultured Erysipelotrichaceae bacterium
AAAAATAGCTCCTTTCGACACGAAAAAACTTCGTGTACTTTCCAGAGCTATTTACGCGGTTATTCTATCACAAACCGGTGAAAACGCAAGACCTAAAAACGGACGATCTGCCGGACGTCGTATCCCTGTTTGACAAAATCGGTGTCGTACATTTCGTATACGGACGGTTTGACGCGGACGACGGCGACCTGGACTTTCGCGGTCTTCATGATGTCATACGGAATTCCCTTGAACGCCAAAAGCTTTTTGAACTCATCGGACCAGCAGTCATAGAGTTCTGCCGTTCCCATGACCTGTAATCCGTGCGAATCCCGGACATCGCCGTAATACTCGAAGATCGCCATGGAGACGTTTCTGTTTTTCTCCAAACCGATGAACTTGGAGCCGCCTTCGGAAACAAACCAGAACTCATCGTCCATAAACGTGTACTCGATCGGCGTGCAGCGGATATAGTCGCCGTAACCGGTCGCAAATCCGCAGGTGTTGTGGTTCCTGATGAAGTTCTTGATGTGCGCCAATGCGTCTTCTCGGGCCATGTGCTTCGCGGTTTTCTGTTGTTCGATCCAGAAATTCTGAAAGTGCTGAAAATCAATTTTATCTGTCATATACTTCCCCTCTTTGACATAATCATAGCAAAAAAAGTCCCTTCGCAGTGCCAAATTGCGCAAAATGAACGCTGTTCACACCTTGTGAAAGAAATAATTTGAAGTATAATAAATATGTAGAAAAGGGAGGAATTCTATAATGAAAGTTTTATTGGCGGGAGCGTTCGGGAATCTCGGTTTTGAAATACTGAAGACCCTGGCGGAAACCGGTCACGAAATCATCGCGGCAGATTTAAGAGAAAAAGAAAACAACGGTCTGGAAGGCAAATATACCTTCAAGGCAATCGACGCGACCAATCCCAAGACGCTGGAAGGATTATGCGACGGCGTGGACATCGTCATCACTACCATGGGTTTAACGACGGCTTCCACGAAGTTTACGGCGTATGACATCGACTACCAGGGCAACATGAATCTGTATCATGAAGCCGTTCGGGCAGGCGTGAAGAAATTCAACTACATCTCCGTTATCGCCTGCGACCAACCGGGTGCGGAAGAAGTACCGATGCTGCACGCGAAGTTCAAGGTCGAAGAAGAACTGCGCAAGGGCAGCCTGGAATATGTCATCTACCGTCCGACGGGTTACTTCTATGACATCGCGAAAGTGTTCAAACCGTATGTGGACAAGGGCGAAATGCAGCTTCTGAAGGGTTATCACGGCGTCAAGGCGAACGTGGTCGACTGCCCGGATTTTGCGAAGTTCATCGTCGAACATATGGAAGACACCAACAAGCTCTACGAAGTAGGCGGCAAGGAAACCTACACGTACGAAGAAATGGCGAAGATGTGCTTCCGCGCGGCCGGTAAACCGTGTGTGATCAAGGACAGCCCGATCTGGATGTTCGGATTGCTGGCGAATCTTCCGAAGATCAAGAAAGCCGGCAAACACGACATCATCCTGTTCTCGAAGTGGACGTTATCGCACGATCTGGTAGGCAATGATGTCACCGGCGACCATTCGTTCGCGGAATACATCAAGGAATATTTCGGAGGTAAGAAATAATGTTCCATCTGGATCCTTCTTATGTCGGTAAAGTATGGCCCGCCTTCATGTGGGGCGTGACCCTGGTTGCCGCCCTCGGCTGCTGCATGGGGTTCAAGGAATTCGTATGGTTCATGTCGGTAGGCTATGGCTTCGCGGTCATGTGCATCGGTATTTTCCATCTGATTTTCGGATTGCTGAATAACACGCTGACGATCGCGACCGGCATCCTGTCCGTACTGTTTATCATTTACGGATACCGTCTGGGCGGTTATATCCTGAAACGTGAATTAACCAACGCGGCATACCGCAAGACCTTACAGTCCACCGGTTCCGCCAAGGCGATGCCGATTCCGGTATCCTTATTCATGTGGATCTATTCGATGTTAATGTACACGGCGCAGACTTCCGCGTTATCCTACCGTGTAATGAACGGTGCGAAGGACAATGTCTTCGTCTGGATCGGAATCGCCATTATGGCGCTGGCGATCATCGGCGAAGCGACGGCGGACCATCAGAAATCCGCGGCGAAGAAAGTCAATCCGAAGAGGTTCTGCGACACCGGTCTGTATAAGATCGTACGCTGCCCGAACTACTTCTCGGAAGTCATGTTCTGGGTCGGCGTGACTGTTTCCGGCATCGGCGCGGTGCAGGGCAAACAGTGGATCATCGTCATCATCGCGTTATGCTTGATCACGTACGTTATGTACAATTCCGCTTCGAGACTGG
>CACZNO010000100.1 GCA_902782505.1 uncultured Erysipelotrichaceae bacterium
GTTCTATGACCAAGTTTCCCTGATCGTCGGAACCCATACACATGTACAGACCGCGGATGAATGCGTGTATAAAGGCTGCGCGTTCATTTCCGATATCGGCATGTGCGGCGGGTACGATTCCATCATCGGAAGAGATACCCAGGAGATCTTGGAGCGTGTAAAGGCCGGAAAACACACGCATTTCGTGCCGGCGGACACGCCGGGCATCTTCTCGGCAGTCGTGGTCGATTTCAACGATGAAACATGCCGCGCGGAATCGATCCGGCGGATCCAGATCCGGCCGGAAGAACCCAAACCCGGTTTCCGTAATGCGGATAAAGTGACTTTCCAAATCGACAATCCGTCGTTTCCGGGCATTCATACGGCAAAGGATCTCTATGAAGCGTTAAGCGGAATCTGGTGCCGGGAGACCTGTGCGCCGCGCATGCGCGAAGAGTGGACGCCCGAAAACAAAACCCTGGGACAGTGTTCGGTTACGGCGTTTTTATGCCAGGATATCTTCGGCGGGGAAGTGTACGGCGTGCCGCTGGAAGACGGGAACTATCACTGTTTCAACGTTGTGGAAGGAGAAGTCTTCGATTTGACCAGCGAACAGTTTGCGGGAAAGGATCTGGTATATACCAAGGCATATCCGCAATCCCGGAAAACACATTTTGCGAAAGAGGAAAAGCGTCTGCGCTACGAACTTCTGCGGCAGAAACTGATTGAAAAAATCTCCTGAAAAGCGTTTGAAAAGGCTCCGGATCACCGGAGTTTTTTTGTGTGATCAAGAAATCGTGAGATTCTTACGAAAAATCACGATTTTTTCTTTACTTCAGCGTCAAAAATCGGTATATTAGTGGTGAAAAGTGGTGATTTGCGGTGAAGATGCCTGGGTTTATCGGTGAATACCGACACAACATGGATTCCAAGGGACGCCTGGCTATGCCGGCTGTTTTTCGCACCGGGCTCGGAAGCGTCTTCTATGCAACCGTAGGGATCGATCACTGTATCGCCATTTATACCGAAAATGAGTTCGGAAAACTCTATGAACGTTTGCTGGACTATCCGGATATGAAGAAGAATTCCCGTATCGTGATGCAGCAGATCATGGGTTCGGCGCGTGAATGTGAGCCGGATGCGCAGGGAAGAATCATGATTCCCGCCAATCTGATCAAACACGCGTATCTGAAGAAAGACTGCGCAATCGTCGGTGTCGGAAGCCATGTCGAGATCTGGGACGGAGAAACATGGGATAAGACGAAAGAAGATGCCCTGGAACGTCTCAGTGACATCGCGGAAAACCTGCCGGAGATCCACCAATGACAGAGCACGTAACAGTATTGCCGGCGGAAGCGGTGGAGCTGTTATGTGTCAAACCGGATGGGATCTACGTGGATGCCACCTTAGGCTACGGAGGCCATTCGGATTTGATTCTGAGAAAGCTGAAAACCGGACATCTGTACGGATTCGATCAGGACATCACCGCGATCAGCGCCTCTGTACAGAGACTCGCTCCGTACGGAAACCTGTTTACTCCGGTGCATGACAATTTCCGGAACCTGAAAAAGGATCTGGAAGGATTCGGCGTTACCGGCATTGACGGAATGGTAATGGACTTGGGAGTCAGTTCTCCGATGTTCGACAAAAGAGAGCGCGGTTTTTCCTACAATACGGACGGACCGTTGGACATGCGGATGGACCAGAGCGCTCCCAAAAGCGCATATGACGTCGTAAACGGCTATTCTGAGCGTGATTTGGCATCGATCCTCCGGAAATACGGGGAAGAGCCCTTCGCCGCGCAGATCGCCCGGAATATCGTCAAAACGCGTTCGGTAAAACCGATTGAAACGACTTTCGAACTGGCGGATGTGATCCGGGATTCGCTTCCCGAACGTATCAAAAGAGCCAAGGGACATCCCGCGAAGAGGTCCTTCCAGGCGATCCGCATCGAAGTCAACGACGAACTGAAAGTGCTCGAAGAATGCCTCAGCCAGGCATTGGAAATCCTGAATCCGGATGGAAGGATCGCGGTGATCAGCTTCCATTCCCTCGAAGACCGGATGGTCAAAACCGTATTCAAAGAAGCTTCTTCCATCGGGGAGGACTGGAAGAAACTTCCGCTGAAGGAAAGTGAAATGCCGCTGCCGGATTATGAACTGATCACGAAAAAACCGGTCACGGCGTCAGAAAAAGAACTGGAGGCGAACCACCGTTCGCACTCCGCAAAACTGAGAGTATTGCGAAGGAGATAGGATTATGCGTAAGACAAACAAGAGAAAGAAAAAAATGAATATCTATACACTGGCAACCAGACTGTTCATCATCAGTGCGGTTTTGTTTTTGATGACTTCGGTTTTCTTACGTGCCTACAATTCCTATCTGAATGTGAAGATCCACGACTATAAGGCATCCATTGCGACAATGAAAAAAGAGAACGAAATGGTGCGTATGGAGGTGAATCAGCTCAGCACTTATGATAGAATATCTTCGTTCACCAAAGCGGAAGGAATGTCCATGTCTGTGAACATTATCAATATCCCGAATGAATAAAAGGAAGATCTACGAAGCAAAAAAGGCAAATCAACATCTGGCGGTATTTACCGCCATTTTCGCAGTTATCGGAGCGCTGCTGACGGTCAACGTTCTTTTGATTTCCGTCGCGGGTTTCCATTTCAATTCCGGAACGGACATCACCAACTACGGCGCGATCTCCGTCACAAGACAGACGATCTACGCCCGCCGCGGCTACATCTTTGACCGGTTCGGAAACGTCATTGCGGAGGACAGCACCTCCTACAGCGTTTTTGCGTATCTGGACGAATCGCGTCCGGGTTACGAAGGCACTCCGGCCTATGTGCCGCAGGATAAAAAAGAAGAGTACGCGCAGATCCTCGGAGAAATCCTAGACGCACCGCCGGAAGATATTCTGTATTATCTGAATCTGGATCTCTACCAGACCGAATTCGGCATGTACGGGCGCGGTATCGATAAAGCCACCAAGGACAAAATCGTGGAGATGGGACTTTACGGGATCGAATTTACGGAACACACGTCCCGTCATTATCCTTTGGGGGCGTTTGCGAGCCATCTGGTCGGGTATTCCCGCTACAGCGAGGACGACGACGTAGTGGTCGGCGAAATGGGCATCGAACAGATTTTCAACGACTATCTGATGGGAAAAAACGGCTACACGCGATATAACCAGGACGCCTCGGGGTTCCAATTGATCGGCACCCAGAGCGAATACGTCGCGGCGAAAAACGGCAACAATATCTACCTGACCCTCGATAAGACCTGCCAGGAGGGACTGGACGTTTTGATCGACCAGCTGACCAAACAGTTCTATACCATCCGGGTATGGGGCGGCGTCATGGAAGTCGAAACCGGAAGGATGCTGGCGTGGGATTGCTGGCCGACATTTGACCCCAACATTCTGGATATTGAGAACTATCTGGATTACGGTTCCGAAATGGAATACGAACCGGGGTCCACGATGAAATCCTTTACGTATGCCGCGGCCATCGATTCCGGCAACTACGATCATAACTGGACCTACTACGACAAGGGCTATTTCAACATCGGCGTGGACAGCCAGGGACATATTTTCGAATCCGGCGGAGCTACCTCCAACGGCACTGTCTACAATGCCCGCGGCACGGCTTACGGCGAAGTCACGCTGGACCAGGCGTATTACCGTTCGATGAACGTCGGGATCGCCAATGTCCTCACGCATTTCATCACTCCGCAGATCCTGGAACAGTATCTGGAGCGCTTCGGGTTCTTTCAGCGGGTCAACACCGACGCGGTCAACGACGCGTCCGGCTCCAAAAACATGTACTACGGCGGCGATATGGTCTCCACCGGATACGGACAGGCGTCTTCCGTCACCGCGTTACAGATGTTCCAGGCGTACAGTGCGATCCTGCGCGACGGAAGTATGGTCAAACCGTATTTCATCGACCGGATCGAGAATTCCTACAACGGACAGGTGATTTACCAGGGGAAGACCGAGATCGTCGGCTCTCCGATTTCCGCCTCGACAGCCCAGCAGATGCGCGATCTGATGCGCGGGGTCGTCGCCGATCAGGATTACGGAACCGGGAAATACTACAACCTTCCGAACATTGAAATCATCGCGAAAACCGGCACCGGGCAGGTCGCGACCGAATACGGGTATTCCAGTACGCTGGTTACTTCGTCCGCGGTCATCGGGATCCCCTATAACGATCCCAAGATCATGTACTACATGTGCATCCAGGCGCCGTATTCCGAACTCATGAACTACCAGGTCGACAATGTCAAACAGTACTTACAGAAACTCGTGCAGTACCTTGATCTTTCGGATCATCCGGAAGGAGAGGAAAGAACGCCGGAGGAACACATCGTCGATCCGTCTTCCAGTTATAAAAACGCCATGCCCGAACTCGTGAACCATTCGCTTTCCTATGTGGATTCGGTTCTGAATACCTATCATATCCGCAAGGTCATGATCGGAAACGGCACCTCCGTCATCAAACAGTACCCGGCGGCGGGCGAACTGATTACGCAAAACGGCCGGGCCTTCTTACTCACGTCCACGGATCATTTCACGATGCCGGATATGTCCGGCTGGAGCCGTAAGGACGTTACCGCGTTCTGGCAGCTGACCGGGTTATCCGTACAGGTCGAAGGGTACGGCTATGTCGTCGAACAGAATATCCGTCCGGGAGAAGCGATCGACGCCTCTTCCGAAATCACGGTGCGTCTGGATAACGCATCATAAAGAATTGAATTGAAGGGAATGGGGAGATCAATATGTTAGTACGCATGATCGGAGGCGCTATCGTCTCCTGGCTGATCAACTTCTTATGGATGCCGAAACTGATTGAGCTTTTGAAGTCCTGGCACTTCGGACAGACAATCCGGGAAGACGGACCGAAATCGCACATGAAAAAACAGGGAACTCCGGTGATGGGGGGCCTCGGTTTTATTGCGAGTACCCTGATCGCGGCGCTTATTTTCGTGCCGAAAGCGTTCCTCGATCCGAAATTCCTGATCATCGTATGCGCGTTTACCGGCTACGGTCTGATCGGGTTTATCGATGACTATCTGGTCGTTGTGCGGCACAATAACGAAGGTCTGCGTCCCCGTCCGAAGTTCCTCATGCAATGTGCCCTGGCCGCAGGACTGGTCATCTGGTACATGGCGATTGAAGACACGATGATCTACACGCCGTTTTTATCCCGTGCGCACGGGATCGTCTATCCGGCGGTTTTGTTCTTTATCATCGCGGCGGTGATGCTGGCGGCGGAAACCAACGCGGTCAACTTATCCGACGGATTAGACGGACTGAGTTCCTCGCTGGTGGCGGAAGCGCTGGTGCCGTTTGTGCTTTTCGCCTGGAAGGAAAACAACGAACCCGCAGCGGTCATTCTGTGCGCTATGATCGGCGGCCTAATCGCGTATCTGCACTACAACAAGTACCCCGCGAAAGTCATGATGGGGGATACCGGTTCGCTGGCGATGGGCGGTATTTTTGCCGGCTCTGCCCTGGTTTTGAAACAGGAATGGGCTGTCATCATCGTGGGCGGCGTTTTCCTGGCGGAAGTTCTTTCCGTGATCATTCAGGTCAGTTACTTCAAGGCGACCCACGGAAAGCGTTTCTTCCGGATGGCTCCGCTGCATCATCATTTTGAACTCGGCGGCATGAAGGAAATGGATGTCGTGAAGAATTTCCGTATCGCAGGCGCGATTCTGGCGGTTTTAGGCATCCTGATGGGGGTTCTCTTATGAAAAAGGCTTTGATTATCGGCGCGGCGATTTCCGGCATCGGGGCGGCGCGCTTATTGAATAAATACGGTTACAGGGTTTATCTGACCGACGCGAAGGAAATCAAGGAACGCAAGGAACTCGAAGCGGAGGGAATCCTTTGTTTTGACAACGGACATCCCGATTCCCTGAAAGACAACGAATACGACCTGATCGTAAAGAATCCCGGCATTCCTTACCGTGTGCCGTTTGTCAGATACTTTACGGACAAGGGTTATAAAATGTATAACGAGATGGAGATCGCGTGCCGTTTTTCGTCCGGCATGCGCATTGCCGCGGTCACCGGCACCAACGGGAAAACCACGACCGCGACGCTGCTCGGGGCGATCCTGGAAGCCAACAGCCCTTACGGGATCACTGCCGGAAACATGGGCGTATCCCTTTGCGATATCGTGCGCGATCATCCGGAAGAAAGACGCGACGTCGGGCTGGAGATCGCGGCGTTACAGCTGATCGGAACCGAAACATTCCATCCGCATACGGCGGTCATCATGAACCTGACGCCGGATCATCTCGACTATTTCGGAACGCTGGACAATTACTATCACGCCAAGACCCTGATCTACCGCAACATGACAAAAGACGATACGTTTTTCTTCAACGCGGACGATCCGGTCATCGCGGAGTATTGTCAGGATATTCCTGCGTCCGTCGTGAAGTTCTCCACCGAACGGACCGATACGGAATTGCGGGCGGAAGACGGAAAGGTGATGCTGGGGGACGTGTGTCTTTTCGAAACGAAAGACCTTCATATTCCCGGAAAGCACAACCTGCAAAACGCGATGGTCGCCGCCGGCATGGCCTACAAAATGGATGTGCCGACCGATGTCATTCAGCAGGTGATCTCCTCGTTCAAAGGCGTGGAACACCGCATCGAATACACCGCGACGATCAACGGCGTACGCTATTACAACGATTCCAAGGGAACCAACCCCGACGCGGTGATGGTGGCTTTGAAGGCATTCGACGAACCGATCCATCTTCTCGCGGGAGGTTACGACAAGAAACTTCCGTTTGATTCTCTGGCGCCGTTTTTGCCGAAAATCAAACAGATGTACGTTTACGGCGCTACCAAGGACGCGTTAAAGAAACTCGATCCGCGCGCGCTGGAATTCAACGATATGAACGAAGCCATTCATGCGGCGTATGAACGCGCGCTGCCGGGGGAAGTGGTATTATTATCGCCGGCATGCGCCAGCTGGGATCAGTTCCCGAATTATGAAGTCCGCGGAAAGATCTTCAAGGAGATCGTGCGGTCTTTACCAGGAAAGAAGGAATAACTATGGCGAGATATTATCTTTTGGGAGTCAAAGGCGCGGGAGTCAGCGCGATGGCGTTGTTTCTGAAAGATCTCGGAAATGAAGTCATCGGATACGACGACGCGGAAGAACACCGCTTCACCGAAGATCCGCTCCATGAAAAAAACATTCCCATCGTCTACGATCAAAGCGTCCCTTTAGACGCGGATACGACGATCGTCTTTTCTTCGGCATTACAGAAAACGCACCGGGAACTGGTGCGGGCCAGGGAAGCGGGATGCACGATTTATGAATACCATGAGATGCTGGGCATTTTATCGAAAAAATATGATACGGTCTGCGTTGCGGGGTGTCATGGAAAAACTACGACGACAGCCATGATCAGCCATATCCTTACGCATATCGACGGGTGTAATTACATCATCGGGGACGGAGTAGGGCACGCGGATCCTTCGAGTGAAAAATTTATTTTGGAAGCTTGTGAGTTCCGCCGTCATTTCCTGGCGTATTTCCCGGATTACGCGATCGTGACAAATATCGGTCTGGATCATATGGATTATTTCAAGGATCTGGAGGATATCAAGGACGCTTTCATCACTTATGCGAATAAGGCGACCAAAGGTTGCATCTTCTGCGGGGATGATGAAAACACCCGTTCGATCCGGGTGGAAAAACCGGTGTTATATTACGGGTTCAAGCATCCCAATAACGATGTGGTCGCCAAAAACATTGATTTCCGGGATGACGGAACATCGTTTGATGTGTATATCAAGGGCGAGTTCTACGGGCATTTCGATTTGGAACTGTTCGGGGAACATATGCTGGAAAACGGGCTGGCAGCCATCACCGTATGTTATCTTGAAGGATACAAGGCGGAAGACGTCAATCACGCGCTTACGAGTTTCCGCGGCGCTAAGAGACGCTTTAAGGAAGAATTCTTCGGAACCAACGTTTTAGTCGACGACTATGCGCATCATCCGACGGAAATCGCGGTGACGATTGGTTCCGCAAGACAGAAATATCCGGGAAGACCGGTGATTGCGATTTTCAAGGCGCATACTTTTTCCCGTGTTCAGGATTTCCGTCAGGAATTTATCGACGCGCTGAATTTGGCTGATAAAGCCTTCGTAATGGACATTAACTATGACCGTGAAGATCCGAATGATTATCCGGGAATCAGCGCGTATACGATTATTTCGGGCTTAAATAACGGAGATTATATCGAACAGGGCATGGCGGAGAAACTGCTGCCGTATGAGAATTCCGTGATCTTGTTTATGTCCAGCAAAGAAATCTACCTGCTGGAGGAAGAATACAAGAAAAAGAAGGCAGGAGCCGGTAAATAACGAAGTTTGCGATAATGGCTGCAATACGGTATATGTTCCGTGTGGTCCATTCAATAAAAGGGTACACCCGCACGGGGTGTACCCTTGTTGTAGATGCAGCGGTGATTCTGAAACGTGCAAATCGTTAACGGGAAGAAAAACGGATGTTCTGCCTGTCAAAGGAGAACATCCGTTATATTTTGCGCTTTTGATGTAAAGCGGAATTAGTCGTTAACGATACGAACGGCCGGAGCCTTAACGCCTGCTTTGCCGAGTTCCTCGGTAATCGCCTTGGTTAACGCAAAATATACATCCCAGTAATTGGCGGACTTGCACCAAGCACGTACGGTGAAGACCATCGACTCGTTGGTGCCGCTGATGACTCCCGCAAACGGTGCCGGATCTTCCAGAACCATTTCGTTTTCTTTCATGCAGCGCTCCATGATTTCCGTAATCTTGTTAAGATCTTCGCTCTTGGCGATGCCGAAGGATAAATCGACGCGGCGATTTTCCTCATGGGAATAATTCACGACATTCGCGTTCATCAAAGTGCCGTTCGGGATGGTGACGCGGCGGTTATCGAGCGTCAGTAAAGTGGTATAGAATAACGCGATTTGCTGAACGATTCCTTCTTCGCCTGCGGTCGCTACATAGTCACCGACCTTGAACGGGCGGAATACCAGCAACATCAACCCGCCGGCCAGGTTCGAAAGAGATCCCTGCAATGCCATGCCGACCGCAACACCTGCGGACGCGAGGACGGCGATCACGGAAGCCATCGGGATGCCTAAAATCGAGACCATCGCGACAACCAGGATCACATACAGGAGAACCTTTACGAAGTTGCAGATGAATAACGCAACCGTAGGATCCTGTTTAACTACGTAAGGAAGCTTTTCAACGACTTTCATGATTTTCTTCACGATGATCTTGCCGATGATCCAAACCAACAAGGCACCGAGAACTTTCAAACCGTAGGTAGTGCAAACTTCCGTTAATACCTTCAAGAAATTTTCCATAATGAATGATTCCTCCTTGTTTACGATATTATTTTAAAATGATTCGATGTGTTCAACAATGAAAAACAGTCAAAAAAGCGAAGAAGAGACTGAAAAATGACCTGTTTTGTCAAACCGGCGCGAAGATCCTTATCTTTCATAGGAAGGCGAAGATATCTCTTTCAAAAACGCCACGATGCGATTTACAGCTTTTTCTAAATGCGCATACGAATAGGCGTAAGAGATCCGCACATATCCTTCTCCCGAGCTGCCGAACGCGTTTCCGGGAATCACCGCGACCTGTTTGGAACGCAGGAGCTTCTCGCAGAATTCTTCGCTGGTCAAACCCGTACTGCGGATGTCGGGGAACACATAGAAGGCTCCTTCGGGATCAAAGGTCGTTAACCCGATCTCATTGAGCTTTTTGACCATGTAGCGGCGTCTTGTGTCATATTCGCTGCGCATGCGCTCAATTTCCTCGTCCGCGCTCCGTAACGCCGTGATCGCGGCGTATTGCGACATCGTCGGGGCGCACATGATACAGGACTGATGGATCTTTTTCATTAATTGAATCACCGGCAGCGGACCGGCGGCGTATCCCAAACGCCATCCGGTCATGGCGTAGGTCTTGGAAAAACCGTTGACATAAACCGTGCGTTCCTTCATGCCCGGAAGACGCGCAAAGGAAATATAGGGATCCTTGCCGTAGTACAGTTCGGCGTAGATCTCATCGCTGAGTACGAAGACGTTTGTATCCCGTAATACCGCGGCGATCTCTTCCAGTTCGCTTTCCGGCAATACCGCGCCGGTGGGATTGTTGGGGTAGGGCAGGATCAGTAATTTCGTCTTTTCCGTGATCGCGTCCTTCACCTGTTTTGCGGAAAGACGGAATCCGTTTTCCGCGGTTGTCGGAAGCGGTACGGGAATCCCGCCGGTTAAGGTCGTGATCGGTTCGTAACACACAAAGCACGGCTCCGGAATCAATACTTCATCCCCCGGAGATACCAGGGAACGGATCGCCAGGTCGATGGCTTCGCTGCCGCCGACGGTCACTAAGATCTCGTCGGCCTTGTAGGATAATCCGAACCGGCGCGAAAGATACCGCGTGATCTCTTCGCGAAGGGGCGCCAGACCGGCGTTGGAAGTGTATTTCGTCTTGCCCTGTTCCAAAGCGGAAATGGCGGTGTCCCGGATGATCCAGGGAGTCGCAAAGTCCGGTTCGCCGACGCCCAACGAGATACAGTCGGGCATCTCCGAAGCCAAATCAAAGAATTTCCGGATCCCGGAAGGGCGCATTTCTTTCGCCGCGGGCGATAAAAGCGCATCGTAATTCATCATAAGAAGTACTTTTCCCGTTCATCGCTTTCGGAAGCGTCGATCAGCCGTCCGCGGTATTTATAGGTCTTCAATAAGAAACTGGTCGAAGTCTGTAAGACGTCATCCAGCGTCGATAAGCGTTTGGCAACGAAGAAGGCGATGTCGCGGAAACTCTTTCCGTGTACCTTCAGCAGCAAATCGTACGCACCGCTCATGAGGTAGACGCTGTCGACTTCCTCGTAGCGCGCGATCATGCGGGCGATTTCATCAAACCCGTGGGATTTCTTCGGCGATACGTGCAATTCGATGTAAGCCTGGACGCGGGACTCGTCGGTCTTTTCCCAGTCGATCACCGTCTGGTAACCTAAGATCAGGCCTTGTTCTACGGCTTCGTCTATCATCTTCGCGGTTTCTTCCGTTGTCATGTCCATCATCGCCGCGAGATCTTCGAGCGGGATCCGGGCGTTGTTTTCCAGAATGCTGAGCAGTTTTTTCATAATCATCCACTCCTATATAGGAATAGAATAATCGAAATGCGGACTAAACCGCAAATTTTTTTCGTCATAAACGGAAACGGCATGGATTTTACGCGGTTTTCTGCCGTGAAAAAGAAAACTTCGTACTGTTCATTGAGAAACGTTTGTTATATAATTTCAGGATGTACGGATGTGCCCTCGGGAGTTTTCCGGAGGATTTTATATAGGTTAAACAAAGAAAAGTAACCTCTTCTCCGTACGCCGTGATTTCCATGGAAATTCACGGGAGACAGGAAAAGATGACTTATTAGGGAGGAATGCAGTATGAAAACAAACGGAAACAATTCCGGCCGGAATCCGCTGCAGCTGACGCTGTTTATCGGCATCATCGCAGCGATGCTGATTCTGACTGCGGTATTCGCAAAGAAAACCGTGGAAACGATGAATCTCGGTCTGGATTTACAGGGCGGTTTTGAAATCGCCTACGAAGTGTCTCCGCTCGAAGAAGGAAAAGAGTTACCGGATATGACGGCGGTCGTCGCGTCGATCCAGAAACGTATCAACGTATTGGGCGTCAGCGAACCGGAAATCACGGTGGAAGGGGATAACCAGATCCGTGTACAGCTCGCCGGCGTCAAAAACCAGGACGAAGCGCGTTCGGTGATCTCCAGCACCGCAAACCTGACGTTCAGAAATTCCAAAGACGAACTTCTGATGGACGCGTCGGTATTGAAGGAAGGCGGAGCGAGTCTGGCGTACGAAAACGGCTCGCCGATCGTATCTTTAAAGATCGCGGACAACGACACGTTCTACAAGGTGACTTCGGAAGTTGCGAAGACAAGCGACCGCCTGATGGTCGTATGGCTCGACTTTGAAGAAGGCGTCGACAAATACGAAGACGAATACAAGAAACAGCAGATGGGACAGGATCCGGCGTACATCAGCGCCGCGACCGTATCCTCCGGCATCAACGGCGACGCGATCATCCAGGGCAATTTCACCGAGGATGAAGCGCGGTTGCTGGCGAACCTGATCAATTCGGGTTCCTTACCGGTCAAACTGACGGAAATCTATTCGAACGTCGTATCGGCGGAACTCGGCGCGTCGGCGTATTCCAAGACGATGGCAGCCGGCGGAATCGGCATTCTGCTGGTCATGCTGTTCATGATTTTCCGCTACCGTTTCGCGGGTGTTGTCAGCGCGGCGACCTTACCGTTCTACGTAATCGCGGTTTTATGGATCTACAAGATGATGGGCGGCGTATTCACGCTTCCGGGCATCGCGGCGTTGGTCCTCGGTGTCGGTATGGCGGTAGACGCCAACATCATTACCTTCGAACGTCTGAAGGATGAACTGTACACCGGAAAGAAACTTCCGGCGGCAGTCCAGGCTTCCCAGAAGACCTCGCTGGCGGCGATCATCGACGCACAGCTGACGACCTTCATCGCAGCGCTGATCATGTACGTGTTCGGCACCGGTTCGGTCAAAGGCTTCGCGACGATGCTGATGCTGACCCTGTTCTGCACCGTCATCATCAACATTCTCATCGTCCGTTTACTGATGAACCGCATGGCATCTTCGCACTACTTCGATGACAACCCGGCGTTATTCGGCGTCAAGAAGGAAATGGTTCCGGATATTGCGAAGGGGGAAAAGTATTGCTACAAGAACCCGTACGCGAAGTTTGACTTCGTGAAGCATGCGAAGAAGTTCGTCATCGCGGCGGGCGTTGTCGCGGCGCTGTTCTTAGTCATGCTGGTCGGCCGTTCGGCGGCAGGCAAAGAGGGAATCAACCTCGGTATCGACTTCTCTTCGGGAACCCGTTTAACGATCGAAGCGAACGAAACTTTGACGGAAGAAGAAATCAATTCGACGTTCACCGCGTTGGGTTATACCCCCAACAAGATCCAGTTCATGGGTGACAAAAACACCGGCGCCAGCGTTATTCTCAAGGAATCCCTCGATCAGGAAACCCTGACCGGCATCAAGGCTTCCCTGGAAGAACACTATGGACACGAAGTATCCGACTCGGTGGTTACCCCGATGGTCGGCAAGACGCTGGTCCGTAACGCGATCTATCTGACAATTCTGGCGTGGGTCTGCATGCTGGCGTACATTTCCGTGCGTTTCCGCTGGGACTTCGCTATCGGTGCGATTGCGGCATTGATCCACGATATCGCGATGGTGTTCGCGGTCTTCGTGATCCTGAACTTCGAAGTCAACTCCGATCTGATCGCGGTCTTCTTAGCGATTATCGGTTACTCCATCAATAACTCGATCATCGTCTTCGACCGGATCCGTAACGAACTCAACGAACGTCACGGACAGAAGGAAACTCCGGCGATGCTGAAGAGCGTTGTCAACACCGCGTTGGCGAATACGTTTGACACCTCCATCAGCGCGACGGTATCCACGGTATTGCCGGTATTGGCGTTACTGATCTTCGGAAGCTCTTCGATCTTCACCTTCAACTTCGCGTTACTGGTAGGTATGCTGGCAGGTACGATCTCTTCGTTATTCATCGCGCCGCAGGTCTGGTACCGGATCCGCATCAACGAAAAACCGAAAGCGAAGAAAAAGAAAACCCGCAAGTCCACGGAACTCGAGGAATACGTCGTTCCGGGCATCAACGACATTCGTTAAAAGTCAAAAACGGCAGACATTTCAGGTGTCTGTCGTTTTTTGATAAAGATGAAAACATTTTCACAGCGGGAAAGAAAAGTTTTTCTTTCTATTGAGGGATTGTAATAGTATAATACTAAAATCCAAAAGGAGGCAGGAAGATGAATTTTGTGTTTATTTCCCCGACATTTCCTTCGACGTACTGGCAGTTCTGCGACCGCTTAAAAAGACGCGGAGTAAATGTTCTGGGCATCGGAGAAGATAACTATGATTCGCTGGATCCGAATCTGAAACAGGCATTAACCGAATACTACCGCGTGAACTCCATGGAAAACTACGAGGAGATGACCCGCGCGTTAGGATATTTCGTATTTAAATACGGCCACATCGACTGGCTGGAATCCAACAACGAATACTGGCTGGATTCCGACGCGCATCTGCGTACGGACTTCAACATTACTACCGGTCCGAAAGCCGATATTATCGAATACTATCAGGACAAATCCCTGATGAAGAAATTCTACAAGAAAGCCGGCGTGATCACGGCCCGCTATATCCTGGTCGACGGCGATGTCAAAAAAGGCATCAAGTTCGCCAAGAAGGTCGGCTATCCGTTAATCTACAAGCCGGTCAAGGGCGTTGGGGCGTCGGATACCCACAAGGTGCACGACGAGGAAGAACTGATCGCGTTCTATGAAAAGAAGAAACTCGTTCCGTACATGATGGAAGAATTCGTGACCGGCGACCTGATCTCGTTTGACGGTATCACCAACCAGGACGGCGATATCATTTTCTGCACGAACCATGAGTTCCCCCAGCAGATCATGGACGTGGTCAACGAACATGACTCGGTTTCGTACTGGAACCTGCGCAAGGCACCGGACGATCTGTTCGAAGTCGGTTCGCGGGTGGTCAAGGCGTTCGGCGTGAAGGGAAGATTCTTCCATAACGAATACTTCCGCTTAACCAAGGACAAGGAAGGCTTAGGCAAGGTCGGCGATCTTTGCGGCCTGGAAGTCAACGAACGTCCGCCCGGAGGATACACCCCGGATATGATGAATTTCTCGGATGATATCGATGTATACGATATCTACGCGAGAATGGTGACGGAAAACATCAAGATGGTTCCGAACACCGAAAAGAAATACCACACCGTGTTTGTCGGCAGAAGAGACAACGCGCCGTACAAGTATTCCACGGACGATATCTTGCGCAAGTACGGATATGCGATGGTATGGCAAGGACGGATGCCGGACATTCTGGCAACCGCGATGGGCAACGAGTTCTTCATGGCGCGGTTCAAGAATCTGAAAGACACCAAACTGTTCGCCAAGGACGTCATGGAGTAAGAAAATGCAGACGGAATACCGCAAGGAGTACAGCCATAACCTGAACCGGGATATGGAATATAAGATCTACGGACATGCCGGAAAACCGGTTCTCGTATTCGCGCCGCAGAACGGACATTTCTACGATTTCGAGGATTTCGGAATGGTGGATACCGTCGCGCCGTGGATCGAAAACGGCGAGATTCAGTTATTCTGCGTCGACAGCGTGGACGCGGAATCCTGGTCGGATGAATACCGTGACCCGCATGAACGCGGCGAGATCTGCGAAGCGTTTTACCGCTACATCGCGGATGAATTCTATCCCCGGATGATTGAACTCAACATGGGTTACAACAACGACGGAGTTTACCGCAAGCCGATGACGACCGGCGTCAGCATGGGCGCGGCGCACGCGGGGAACTTCTTCTTCCGCCGTCCGGATCTCTTCGATTCGGTGTTATCGTTATCGGGCGTGTTCAACGCGGCGTTCTTCTTCCATGGCTACATGGACGATAACGTCTATAAGAATTCCCCCGAGGATTTCATCCGGAATATGCCGGCGGACCATCCCTGGCTGGACATGTACCGTCATTCGAAGATGATTTTCTGCGTCGGACAGGGAGCCTGGGAAGACGAGATGAAAAACAGCATGCGCTCCTTAGAAGCCATCTTACGTTCCAAGGGCGTCACCAACGCCTGGTTCGATTGGTGGGGGTACGACGTGAATCATGACTGGCCGTGGTGGAAGAAGCAGATCGTTTACTTTCTGCCGAAATTGCTTGAATAACAAAAGCGGAATCGGTAAAATAGCATTAGTGTTTTTTGTATAACAGAAGGAGAAATGTATGGAAAAAGTAAACAAGAAACAGCTGGCGGAAGTTCTTGCGGAAAAGAACGGCTTAACTAAAAAAGACGCAGTGGCAATTCTCGATACACTGGTAGAAGAAATCGTTAAAAATGTAAAAGAAGACAAAGCGGTAGACATCTCCGGCTTAGGAAAGTTCTACGCGAAGCATCATGAAGCGCGCAAGGGCATCAACCCGAGAACCAAGGAAAAGGTTGATATCGAAGCGAAGAGCACTCCGGCATTCAAGCCGGCGAAAGGCTTCAAGGAAGCATTATAAAACGCATTACAATGAAAGGCTCCGGATTGTTTCCGAGCCTTTTTCTGTCTATGTACAAAACTATCTAGCGGTGAGTTCCCTTTGATTACGGCAGATGCGGGATTATTCCACTTGTCTCTATAGTCATTAAATGATATCGTGTTATAAAAATATCCAGAGATCCAGTATATGGAAACAGTACCTGGAAAGACCTCCTTACCGGTTATAACGGAGACACCCGTACCTACGATAACAGCGGGAACTTGGTAAGCGACGGAATCTGGACGTACACATGGGAACACGGAAGACAGTTATCTTCCATGTCAAACAGTAACAGCACGATCTCCTTCATGTATGACGCGGAAGGGAAGAGGATATCGAAGACCGTGAACGGAACTACTGTGTTCCAGTATGATTACGCGGACGGAAGATTGACACGCATAAAAAGGAACAATACGACCTTACATTTCGA
>CACZNO010000101.1 GCA_902782505.1 uncultured Erysipelotrichaceae bacterium
CCGTGCTCAAGAAGCACGCACCCTTTTTCGCCCAGCGTCGTGATGACGACGGAAGGACCGAAGGACGCGAAATATCGCAGATTCTCCGATAAAGACGCACGTCTTGCGACCCGCGCCGGGAAGGCTTCGTTGGTAATCAGAATATCCGTGCACTTCCAGAGCTCTTCGTAGGCTTCAGGCTCTTCGTGCACCGAACAGGCGTCTACGGATACCAAGCCCCCGGCTTCTTTCATGATGCGCGCGGCATGCAGGGAATTCTCAAAGTTCACCGTATCCAGATGAAGGATCTTCGCGTTTTGAATCATGTCGCGGTGTACGAAATCAAACGGAACCGGCGGGAATTTGTCGCGGTAGGGCAGGATCGTCCGCGAACCGTTTTGAATATTCACCAGGATGTAGGATACCGGGCTGTGTTTATCCGGAATGTACCGGATACCGGAAATGTCGATGTCTTCCTTTTCGAGTCCGGCGGCGATGGATTTCCCGTCTTCGTCATGTCCCAACAGGGTAATGACCGCAGTCTTTGAGCCGAGATGCGCCGCCGCAAAAACCGACGTGCCGACGACTCCGCCGCCTTCGTCGCGGATGGACAGGATATGCGTGTTTCCGTTTTCTTCCGGAAAGCTTTCGGTCGTGTATAAATGATCGAGTACGGTGTCCCCGACTCCGATGATATCGTATTTCATTCGTAATTCCTCCGAATCAAGTATAATATATTTAAGGAAGAGAGGTGAAGTCCCGTGGCGATTCTGAAATTGAAACCGGCCTGTAAAGATTACTTATGGGGCGGGCATAAGATCCGCGAAAAGTATCATATCGAATCCGACGCGGAACCGTTCGCGGAAGCGTGGATTTTAAGCGCCAACGAGAAAGGCCCCTCGATCATTGAAAACGGAGAGTACGCGGGAATGTCGTTCCGCGAATATTGTGAGACACATCCCGAGGCTGTCGGCTTAAATCCTGTCATTACGGGAGAATTCCGCGGCGTGTCGGGGGAAAGCGGCGTGACAACGGAGCGTTTCCCGGTTTTGATCAAGTTCCTGGACGCAAAACAATCCCTTTCCCTGCAGGTCCATCCGGATGACAATACGGCACACTTATTGAACCGTGATGCCGGAAAGACCGAGTTTATCTATATTCTGGAAGCCGAAGAAGGCGCGGAGCTGATTTACGGACTGGAGAAGGAGATTTCCTTCCGCGAATGGAGAGAAAGAGTCTATACCCGCAAGGTGCTGGACGTCGTACATCATCAAAAAGTCAAAGCCGGCGAAGGATATTTCGTACCGGCAGGTACGGTGCACGGATACGGTGCGGGGATCCTGGCGCTCGAGATCCAACAGAATTCCGACGTGACATACCGCATCTTCGATTACGACCGGGTGGGAAAAGACGGGAAACACCGTCCTCTTCATCTTCAGGAGGCCGCAATGGCCGCCAACCCGGGACCGGTTCCGGAAGACTTCGGGTTTGACGGGCACCTGGTATCCTGCCCGTTTTTCACGGTTGACCGGTTTACGGAAGATTTTGAGGAATACGCGGATTCTTCATCGTATGTGTCGTTGGTGATTACGGAAGGATCATTCACCATCAAAAACGGCGCGGAAGAAGTCGCCGGGAAACCGGGGGAATCGTTCTTTCTGCCGGCGGGAAGCGGAAAAATCGAAGTGCGCGGAAAAGGTGAAATCTTCCGTACGCGGACATAGGATTTCCCGGGAAATACAACCTGTCAAACAGACGCGGAATTTAAACGGCGTCTGTTTTTTCTAAGAAGGGACGCAGGAATTCCGTGAGATTGTCCCCCAAAACCGGAACTCAAGTTATAATAAAGAAGATAAGGAGAAACGCGTATGGAACTCTGGTGGTTTTTACTGTTTGTGGATTTTATTCTGCCTGCCGCGTTGATCGGGTTTGGGCTGAAATTCTGGAAAAAACCTCCGGAATTCGATTTTCCGATTGCGTATACTTCCCGGCGCGCGAAAAGAACGCCGCAATCCTGGCGATATGCCCAGATCATCTACGGAAAGTACTCGGTCATTGCGGGCGTCATCATGATTCCGGTGATTCTTGCGGGAATGATGACGGTAAGGGGAAAAGAAATGGACACGGTCGGGAATACCGCTGCGGGAATGGTGGTCGTGACGGTGGCGCTGGTAATCATCGCTATCGTGTGCACCGAAAAGAAACTGAAACAGGAATTCGGAGAATAGGAGACAGAGTATGAAGATGACATTGCGTTGGTACGGGTCGAAATATGACACCGTCACCCTCGAACAGATCCGGCAGATCCCGGGCGTCAAGGGAGTGATTACGACCCTGTATTATAAACAGCCCGGCGAATTGTGGACCCGGGAGGAGATTCACGCGCTGAAGGAAGAAGTGGAAGCCGCGGGTCTGAAGATCGAAGGCATCGAATCCGTCAACGTGTCGGACGCGATCAAGACCGGTTCCGCAAACCGCGATAAGGATATCGACGCATACATCCAAACTCTAGAGAATCTCGGCAAGGAAGATATTCACATGGTGTGTTATAACTTCATGCCGGTATTTGACTGGACCAGAACCGAACTGGCGAGAAAACGTCCGGACGGTTCGACGGTGCTGGCGTACACCCAGGAAGCGGTGGACGCGCTGAATCCGGAAAAGATGTTTGACTCGATTGCGGGCGATATGAACGGAACCGTGATGCCGGGGTGGGAACCGGAACGCATGGCGAAGGTCAAGGAACTGTTCGAACTCTATAAAGATATCGATAACGAGAAACTGTTTGAGAATCTCGTGTACTTCTTAAAGGCGATCATGCCGGTCTGTAATAAGTACGATATCAAGATGGCCATTCATCCGGATGACCCGGCCTGGAGCGTCTTCGGACTTCCGCGCATCATCATCAAC
This sequence comes from uncultured Erysipelotrichaceae bacterium, assembly GCA_902782505.1. GTDB lineage: Bacteria > Bacillota_I > Bacilli_A > Erysipelotrichales > Erysipelotrichaceae > RUG11872. The sequence goes on from CACZNO010000101.1 coordinate 2,890, forward strand.
AAGCCCAACATCCTGCGTATGATGAAGGCGGTCGATGATCCGCATAACGGCGTGACATTCTGTTCGGGAAGTTACGGAACCAATCTGGAAAACGATCTGCCGGACATGATCCGCAGTCTGAAGGGACGCGTACATTTCGCACATGTACGGAACCTGTATTTCCATTCCCCGACGAATTTCGAGGAAGCGGCGCACTTGTCCAGCGACGGCAGTTTCGACATGTATGAAATCGTGAAGGCGTTATATGACATCGGATTTGACGGACCGATCCGTCCGGATCACGGAAGAATGATCTGGGGAGAAGTCGCCATGCCGGGGTACGGATTGTATGACCGGGCATTGGGCGCGGCGTATATCAACGGACTTTGGGAAGCGATCGAAAAAGCTTCGGAAAGAGGAATTTAATATGAAACTGACACAGAGGGACATCACGGAAAACCGTGCGGAATGGATTTCCAAAGGATATGAAATGCCGGAATATGACCGGGAAAAGATGATTGAAAAGACGAAGGCACATCCGCAATGGGTGCACTTCGGACCCGGAAACATCTTCCGTTCGTTCCAGGCGGTCGGCGCACAGAAGCTGTTGAATGAAGG